>JBDLRS010000031.1:0-16235 GCA_039799965.1 Pseudomonadota bacterium | reverse complement strand
GAAAAATGGTTCCGTCGTGAGCATTTTGAGAGTTTTGACGAAACAAGGCGGAGACGACGAAAAAACCGGAGGCGTATCCACTGAGATACGTTGAGGATTTTTTCGGCGGCTCCAACGAAGTTGCAGTCAAACTATCGAAATGCGCAACAGGAAATCATTTTTCACTACCCTGCTACTTCGGTGCCTCAATCTCGGGGCGCTCTTCTCCTGACAGTCTGGAACCCGCCATTGAAATATCCGGTCATAACATGGACTTCCCGAAGTAGGCTCCCTATAATCCTAAGCTCGGCAGTTGCGGGTCTGAACATGGCGCATCTGACTACAATCACTTTGTCTTTTGAATGTTCGGTGCTCACCCTGACGGTGCCAGGGTTGCGCCTTTCGAAACGTTCAAAATGCTTCGTGCTTGTAGCTGCCGAAAAAATCCTAAACGTATCTGAGTCGATACGCCTCCGGTTTTTTCGTCCTTTCCGTCTTGTTTCGCCAGAACTCTCAAAATGGGTACGATGGAAACTTTTTTCACCACCCTGCCAGGGGCATCGCTCTGTATATACGTTCGCCTATGAAGATTTTGATGCTCGGTTGGGAATATCCCCCTCACATCGCGGGGGGATTAGGCACTGCCTGTCATGGGTTGACGAGCGCCCTGTCCGCCCAAGGGATTGAAATTCATTTTGTGGTCCCGCAGCTCTTCGGTAAGGAAGAGGCTCGACACATGGTGCTTTCTGATTCTGCCCGAACGGTTTCTCCTGGGGGGCAACAACCAAGTGGTCCCACATCTAAGGCGGTCGCTCTTTCCACGACACGCATTCCCGCTTTTCTCTCCCCGTACTGGAATCCTGATCACTTCAAAGAGGCGATGGCGGCGGTTACCCATCAGCAGGCCGCCTCTCTCTCTCCCGCTCTCAGAAACGATCCGACAGCGCGCGCGTTGATCGACGGAGATGTGTACGGCATCGACCTTATATCGGCGCTTGAGCATTCGCAGCCAGCTTTGCCCGCTCAGGTAGCCGGCAGGGAGCGATATAGTAAGGACCTCTTCGAGGAGGTTGAGCGTTTCACCATGCAGGTGATCTCCGAGTTCGCGGGCGAGTCGTTTGATCTGATTCACGCCCACGATTGGATGACCTTTCCCGCCGGTGTCGCGCTCTCTAAGCGCACAGGGAAGCCGCTCATTGCGCACGTACATAGCCTCGAACAGGACCGCAGTGGACTTTTTGTGCATCCTCAAATTGCGGATATCGAGCGCTTCGGCACTCGACACGCTGATAAGGTGATCGCGGTAAGCTATTTTACGAAACGCTCGATCGAACGGCATCACGGTGTGCCTTCACGTAAGGTCCTCGTGGTGCATAACGGCGTGTATCCTCGTGAGACTGTGACCGATTATCGGAAGAAGAAAACGTGGCCCAAACACGTTGTAGCATTTGTTGGTCGAGTCACCTTTCAGAAAGGTCCTGAATACTTCGTCGATATGGCATCGAAAGTGATCCCTCATGTGCCAGATGCGCTCTTCGTCGTCGCCGGAACTGGTGACATGCTTCCATCGGTTATGGCGCGGGTTAAGGAGCTCGGTCTCTCGAAGAATTTCATGTTCCCTGGTTTCGTACAGGGCGAGGAGCTTGAGGAGATCTTCTCGGTCGCCGACATCTACGTGATGCCTTCGGTGTCGGAGCCTTTTGGTATTACCGCGCTGGAGGCGGTAAGCTTTGATACGCCGATTATTATCTCGAAGCAGTCTGGCGTCGCTGAGGTTGTCCAACACGCTCTTAAGGTTGATTTCTGGGATGTCGAACGGATGGCAGACCTTATCATCAACGCCCTTGTGCATCCGGAGATGCGGCTTGATCTCGCTCGGATGGCTCGAGAGGAGATTACACTGCTTCACTGGGACGCTGCGGCGTCAAAGACGATTGAGGTCTATCAAGACCTCACTCCCCATTCCGCGATGTAACGTAGAAAAGGGGATCTATGCCGGCAGTTTGTCTCTACTTTCAGGTCCACCAGCCGTATAGACTGAGGCGTTATTCATACTTCGATGTTGAGAACGCGACGACCTACTTCGATGATACCCTCAATCGCTCGATCATGGAGCGAGTTTCCGAGCGATGTTACGTGCCTGCGAATGAGCGACTGCTCCGTGTGCTTCAAGAGAGCTCCGGCTCCGTACGAGTCACGTTTTCTATAAGTGGCACCGCGCTTGAGCAGATGCGCCTCTACGCTCCTGCGGCGCTGGAGAGCTTTCGAGCCTTAGCGGCGACCGGCCACGTCGAGTTTTTGGGGGAGACGTACTACCACTCACTCGCGTCGCTCTACGATGCAGATGAATTCCGGGCCCAGGTCCGGTCTCATTCCGACGCTATCGAGCGCGAGTTCGGCCTACGTCCTCAAACCTTTCGCAACACCGAGCTGATCTATAACGACGAGATCGGAAGCATCGTCGGAGATCTCGGGTTTCGAGGGATCCTCGTTGAGGGAGCTAGGGATATCCTAGGATGGCGATCTCCGCACTTCGCCTACCGGGTCGCCGGCGCTACAACAAAGCTACTCCCTCGAAGCTTTAAGCTTTCAGATGACATCGGCTTCCGTTTCACGCATTGCGGTGAGGGAGCTACCGATCGCGTAACCCCACAACGATTCGCCGCGTCATTGCATGAGCTCACCGGTAATGCCGATTTCGTGGGGCTCTACCTCGATTATGAGACCTTCGGAGAGCATCATATCGAAAAAACCGGTATACTCGATTTTCTTGAGAGCCTTCCCGCACAGGTTCTCACGCACAAGGAATGGTCCTTCATTACACCCTCGGACGCCGTTCGATATCTTCATCCTGTGTCTGAGTTGTCGTTCGCTCGGACCACCTCGTGGGCGGATACCGATCGAGATGTGAGCGCCTGGTGTGGAAACAAGATGCAGCAGGGGGCCCTCACCACGCTCTATGATACCAAGACCCTGTACGCTGGTCGCGATATCTCAACGCCTGACATGGCGGTCGCCAGAGAGACGTGGCGTCGAATGCAGACATCCGATCACGTCTACTATATGAGCACTAAGGGTGATGGTGATGGTGTCGTTCACCGTTATTTCAGTCCCTTTGAGAGTCCTTATGACGCGTTCGTGGCGTACATGAACGTGGTGAAAGATATCAACGCTCGTTCACGCGAGGTCGTTGGTGATAGAGATCATCGAACGGCTTCTAACGAGTAAGGCTCCTCGCACTGAGCAGCGTTACGATGTTCTCTTGGAATACTTTCGTCGAGACGGATCCTCTCGTACCTTAATCATTCGCTCCATACAGAGTGAAACAAGGGAGGTCCAACCCGTTTGATGGCTTGCGCCGATCCCCCTTCCGTTGTCTCCATGAAAGTGTTCGTAGAAGAGGATGAGGTCCCTCCAAAATGGGTTCTTGGCGTAGCGATTGTCCTCACCGTGACAGGGGCGTCCCCCTTGAGGATCCCGTAGGAAGAGCAAACTCAGGCGACGAGAGAGCTCATCGGCGACCTGTTTGAGGGTCATAAAGGTTCCGCTTCCCGTTGGACATTCGATGGTGAAGGAGTCCCCGTAGAAGGTGTGGTAGCGGTCGAGCGCTTCAATGACGAGGAAGTTGATAGGGAACCATACCGGACCACGCCAGTTAGAGTTCCCGCCGAAGAAATCGGTGTTGGAGTCTCCGGGACAGTAATCGATGCTGTAGTCGCGGTTCTCAAGGGTGAGGCGATAGGGATACTCGGCATGAATCTTAGAGAGCGATCGCATGCCGTAGGGCGAGAGGAACTCTCGCTCATCAAGGATGTAGCGAAGCATTCGCGTGAGTCGCTCCGCTGATGGGATGGCGAGCAGTTTAAGCCCATCAGAGGACTGCTCAATATCATCGATCGCCTCTCTCGGAACGGTCGCCGTATAGGCTATCTGTTTGGCAAGCGCGCTCTGATTCGCGACGAACCATTCGAATCGTTTTTTAAATCCCGGCAGCTTATCGATCGTTGTGTTCTGGAGAACCTCGACGGCGAGAAGGGGAATAACGCCTACGAGCGATCGTACCCGGAGAGGGATGTGAGCTCCGTCGATAGAGAGCTCGTCGTAATAAAATCCATCGAGTTGGTCCCACAAACCCGTTCCCCCGAAATGATTTATCGCCGACGCGATCGAGATGAAGTGCTCAAAGAATTTTGAGGCAAGATCCTCATACTCCTCGTCCTGGGCGGCGAGCTCGAGCGCCATCGTCAACATGGTGCCACAATAGAAGGCCATCCACGCGGTGGCGTCCGCTTGCTGGAGAGTTCCTCCCTTGGGGAGGGGGGCACTTCGATCAAACACCCCGATATTATCGAGGCCAAGGAATCCCCCAGAGAAAAGGTTCTTACCTTGTGCGTCTTTGCGATTAACCCACCAGGTGAAGTTGATGAGGAGCTTCGCGAACGCGCGCTTGAGGAAGTTGCGATCAGCCTGTCCTGATTCAACCCCCATCTGGTAGACACGCCAGCACGCCCAGGCGTGAACAGGGGGATTAACGTTCGAAAATTCGAACTCGTAGGCCGGTATTTGCCCGTTCGGGTGCATATACCACTCGCGGAGCATCAAGATCAGTTGATGTTTAGCGAACGCTTGGTCAATGCGCGCGAAGGTCACCATATGAAACGCAAGGTCCCACACTGCGTACCACGGATATTCCCATTTGTCGGGCACCGATATGATGTCGCGATTATAGAGGTGGCTCCATTCGTTATTTTTTTGGGACTTGCGGGAATCCGATGGGGTGGGTTGTGTCGGATCGCCTTCAAGCCACTCCTTAACTGAGTAGTAGTAGAACTGCTTGGTCCAGAGAAGTCCCGCGTAGGATTGCCGCATGACGAGACGCTCCTCCACGGAGGCTCCCGCCGGAATGACCATGTCGTAGAACTCGTCACACTCCGCCTTTCTTCGCGCGAATATCTCATCGAAGTCACCGCTCAAACGCTCTTTTTGGGGGGTGAATGATGATGTGAGTCTGAGTTTGAGCTCGACATGACCGTGAGCCGGAACTTTCGTTTGATAGATAAAAGCGGCTTTGGTACCTACCAGCTCAGGATTGACTGCGTCGCGATCCCCATCGATGAGGTAGCGGTGAAAGGCGTCTTTTACGAAGGGTGCTTCATTGTCGCGACCGAAGAGGCGTTGCAAGTTGGTTTCATTGTCGGTGAACACAGGGGTGACAGCTTTGCGCTCTAACGTTGGGTCAAGCAGGAGCACGAAGGGATCGAGTTGAGGATGGACGAGGAGGAGACGATCCTGACCGAGCATTGAGATGCGAGGCTTGATGGTGTATCCCTCGCCGGATCGGCCCCACGCCCACGTATTGCGGAACCAGATATGAGGAAGAAGATGAAGGGGCGCTGATTTCGAGTGCCTATTATGAGCGGAGATCTTTATCAAGATATCGTTGGGACCCGCCTTAGCGTATTCTATGAAGATGTCGAAGTACTCGTTCGTATCGAAGATACCGGTGTCGGTAAGCTCATACTCGCGCTCAAGACGCCCACGTCTGCGGTTCTCATCCACGAGCGCCGCGTATGGAAATTCCCTCTGAGGGTACTTGTAGAGCGCCTTCATGTAGGAGTGGGTAGGAGTTGAGTCGAGGTAGTAGTAGCACTCTTTGACATCCTCTCCGTGATTTCCTTCGGGCCCACTGAGGCCGAAGAGTCTTTCCTTTAGGATGGAATCCTTCCCGTTCCATAGCGCAAGGGAGAAGCACATACGGCATTGGCGATCGGTGATGCCGAGCAGTCCGTCCTCTCCCCATCGATACGTTCGGCTGCGCGCTTGATCGTGGGTGAAATACGACCACACTGAGCCGTCCTCAGAGTAGTCCTCTCGAACCGTTCCCCACTGGCGCTCGGGGAGATATGGCCCCCACCGCTTCCAGTTTTCGACGCGGCGTTCGTCCTCCAAGAGGCGGCCCCGTTCAGCGTTGGGGGTAGGTGGTGGTGAGATCTTTTTGGGGGCCATACGTATGAAATGATTGCATTTGTTAGATGAGATGAGAGTCAAGAACAATGCGCAAGAGCGTTGCCCCTCAAAAGATTTCTGAAGGGGAGGTGAAAGCTCCGAAATCGGCGGATGAGGTTGAAGGGCGCAAGGGTGGGTGCGGATTAAGCTGTAACATACTGAAAGGATGTGGTTTATTATCTATCAAATAGTAGGTAACACTGTTCGGATTACGTGCCATATCTCCTTATGAGTTTTAAAAGGGCTGGATAAGCTATGTCTCGAACGGTATTTTCTGCTTTCTTTTGTACTGCTGTTCTATTCACAGGATGCGGGTACCATGCAGCACCACTCGCCGTTGGTAGCGTTGGCGGCGCCGCCGTGGGGGCGGGAACCGGAGCTATTGTCGGTAGCGTGATATCTGGTGGTGATATCGCCGCTAGCGCGTTGTTGGGCACGGCAATCGGGGTGCCCGTCGGATTAGCGGCTGGGATGATATACGATTACTACAGCGAAGAGACGATGCGAGAGGGTAAGAGCGAGGATATCAAAAATAATCAGCGAGAGATCCTAGCTCGACAGCGCGAGATAGACGCGTTGCGAGAGGAGATTAAGAGCGATATTCCAGATGGACATACTCCGTCAGATCGTCAGGAATATCGATACATGGGACCGTCGCTTGGAAATCCTTACCGATAGTGTCACTCAGATAATGTTACTGTGGCACAGTTAATTTTACTGTGACACAGGGCTTTCGCTACGAGATCCCAAGGATAGATTCTAGTTTTTTTTGCAGCGCCTCGGCCGAGAATGGCTTAATCATATAGTGCGTAACGCCAGCGTGGGCCGCTTCGATTACATTCGCTCGCTCCGATTTCGCCGTCATCATTAAAAAAGGGACCTGTTTCAAGAGGGGATCCTCTTTGAGGGCTGAGAGAAACTCAAGGCCGGTCATGCTCGGCATGGACCAATCGGAGATGATGAGCGAGCAGGGCTCCGTCTTCAGCTTGATAAGTGCGTCCTGGCCTCCCCGCGCCTCAACGATGCAGTCGTATCCAAGGAGGTGAAGGGTATGCTTGAGGATCGTTCGCATGCCGGCAAAGTCATCCACGATCATAATCCGAATGTTTTTTACCTTTTCCCGTCCTTCCATCCCCACCTCCCGGCGCGTCCAGTCATCCTCAATGGGTAAGGTCGACCCGTTACGAGGATATCTTAATGGTAGAGCGCACAATCCTGGATTCTTCAGGCGAAGCCCCCCTTTTCATCGCCTAACATAGTGAAAAGGCAGAAGGTGGCTGAAGAGCATTGTGTATATGGTAAACGCAACCTAGTTGCACCTGTGGCGATTGTGGTGTAGGCTGACCCCGCTTTGTACAGGAGTGTCGTGTATGAGTTCGGTAGCTATGAATCGTCGTGTGTTGTGGGCTTTTGTGGTCGCGTCTCTCTACGGTATTCCCGGATATGCGGATGACAAAGAGCAGCGACTTGAAGAGATCGTGGTTGAATCAACTGGTCTTGGCCAAACGCTCTCTGATCAGTTGCAGCCCGTAACGGTGCTCTCTGGAGACGACCTTGATATGAAGGTCAATTCCTCGCTGGGCGATACCTTGGCGTTGGAGCCGGGAATTACCTCAAGCTCCTTCGGGCCTGGAGCGGGCCGGCCAGTAATTCGTGGTCTCGATGGCGATCGTATTCGCGTGCTTGAAAACGGAGTCGGAACCAACGACCTATCCGCCTCGAGCCCCGATCACGCTGTAACTATCGATTCCTCCCTGATTGATAAGGTCGAGGTGGTACGGGGGCCCGCATCGCTTCTCTATGGCACGAGCGCCGTGGGAGGTATCGTGAACACCTTCGATAATCGAATACCGGAGTATCTGCCCCAGGGACCGGTCGAGGGCACTGCTGAGGTCCGCGGTGATAGCGCTAGCCAGACACGAACCGGTCTCATGAGTGTAACCGCGCCGGTCGGAAACTTTGCTTTCCACGTCGACGCGTTGGCCACTACGTCGGATGATTATCACATTCCAGGGTATGCGCGGACCGGGGAACTTCGCGCTACCGAACCGCTCGATTACCCTGAGCCGAAGGGCACGCTCTCGTGGAGTGATACCCAAACCGATGTCTTGACCGGTGGTGGTTCGTACATCTTTGACAAGGGATACATCGGGGCTTCGTTTAATGATTACAAAACGATATACGGGGTACCTAATGGTGAACCGGATATTTCAATTAATGCGCACCGTCGGCGCGCTGATTTCCGCGCTGGAGTGCGTGATACCGGGGAGTTTATCGAATCTGCGACGGCGCGGGCTGGATACGTAGATTATCAACATACCGAGTTCGAGGGGGAAGAAGCTGGAACCTATTTCACAAATAACGGACTCGATTCCCGTATCGACCTCAAACATCAAGAGATCGATGGCGTTCGAGGAACGTGGGGAGCGCAGTTTCAGGCGAGCGACGTGGACGCAATCGGAGAGGAGGCGTTTCAGCCACCCTCGACGACCGATGTGTACTCGCTATTCGCGCTCGAAGAGATATCCACAACGCAGAAGCTCACCTTGCAGGCCGGACTTCGATACGACCGGAACGAAGTTAAGACAGATGGATTCGATGGTGAGAGCGCCGAGGACAACCAAACTCGACGATATGACCTCTTTAGCCAATCAGTCGGCGCGATCTACAACGTCACGAACGATTATGCGCTTACGTGGTCTACCGCCTTTACCGAGAGAGCACCAAATGCGCAGGAGCTCTTCGCTGATGGCCCTCACGTGGCGACGGGCGCGTTTGAGCTCGGCGATGCCTCACTGAATACCGAGCAATCCCTTGGAACGGATATTGGGCTGCGAAAAGAGGAGGGAAAGATACGAGGATTTATCGGGGGATTCTATAATCGATTCTGGAACTATATCTACGCCGATCCAACTGGAGAGGTCGAGGATGATCTCCCGGTCTACCAATTCACGAACGTCCCGGCGGATTTTTGGGGTTTCGAGTCTAAGGTCTCCTACCATCTGGATGATTCGGTGTCGCGTGAGATCTCATTCGATTTTCAGCCGGACTACGTGTGGGCCGTAAATCGAGATACGCATGAGTACCTGCCCCGTATTCCACCGCTTCGCATGAAGTTCGGAGCCAACTACTATCACGAGGATCTCTTCCGCATTCGTCTTGAGTTGCAGCAGGTATTTGAGCAAGACAAGGTGGCTGACTATGAAACGACTACCGATGGGTATTCGATGTTCAATCTCTACCTCAGTAAGGATGTGAACTATGACGGCCGAACCTACGAACTCTTTGTTCGTGGCACCAATCTGCTCAGCGAGAAGGTGCGAAATCACGTGTCATACATCAAGGATGTCGCGCCACTCCCTGGAGCCTCTGCGATGGCCGGCATCCGAGTGCGGTTCTAGTTTGGTGCCTAGGGTGTGTAACCAAAGACGTTACCGTGGCCCGGTGCTCTCGTAGGGCTGAAAGTCGTCGTCCACGGCGCTATCTTTTCTACGGGTAGCTCTAGACCTGTTCCCAAACTTCTTAACCGTATCCTCAAGAAACCCAAGGTCCAAGGCGATGTTGTCGTTGTTAATCTCAAACACATCGGTTTTTTTGTCCTCGACCTCGCCTGCAGAGGTCGAGGCGTGCTTGGTAACTATCTCTCGGCCGCTGGTGAGGGAGAGGAGTACACGCATAATGCTGGCGAGTTTCTGACTCTGTTCTGAGAGACCAGAGGCGCTCCGCAAGGTATCGCCCGCCAGAAGCGAATTTCGTTGGGCGGCTTGATCCATCTGGTTCATGGCGGTTGAGGTCTGATGAACGCCGATCGTTTGCTCTCGAGTCGCCTCGGAGATCCGTTGGATTTGCTTCGTGATCTGATTGGTATCTCGGGAGATCTCGCTGAAGATAGCAAGCGCCTCCTTGCTTACCGCGAGACCGTCCGAGACCCGCTGATGCGTCATATCGACCAGCTCCGTCACATGTTTCTTGCTTGTCTCAAGGAGGGATTGAATCTCTTTTGCGGCCTTCCCACTTATCTCAGCCAAGCTTCCGAACTCCTCAGCAACTACCGCGAATCCGCGTCCGTGCTGTCCTGCGCGTGCCGCCTCGATCGAGGCATTGAAGGAGAGAAGTTGTGTTTTGAACACGATATCGTTGATAACCGAGGTCTTACCGGAGATCTCCGCGATGATGTCCACCATCTCTCTGAGCTGGGAGTTCGCCTGATTGATGGCCTCGGTGGATAAAGCTAGCCGCTCCATGATCCGATTGCCGTCTTGCGTTCTATCCGCCATGCGGCGAGCGTTCGCGAGTGACTCGATCGAGGAATCACTCGTTTGCGCTATCATGCTCGACATCTGTGTCATCGAAGCTACGCTCTCCTGCACGGCCGCCGCTTGCTGAGTAGCGCTTTGAGCGAGGTCCTCTGCGTAGACCGACATCCTTTGTGCAGATGTATTCACCTCGGAGGCGCTTACCCCCAGCGCGGTTATGGCTTCCCCGAACGGACGAATGATCGATCGAACTGTGATGAGAACGAGCGCGATGATGCTCGCCACTCCCAGAAGGAGGGAGGTCACGACCCTATTTTGGAGTGAATGAGTGAAGGCTACTGATTGTGCCCGCTCCTTTTGCCAAAGAGCGTGAACATTATTCTTCGATTCTAGGGCGCCGTTTCGCAGAGCTTCAAAGGCGCTCAAGAACTCAGCGACTTGAGACGAGCGCGCGTCAATGCTCCGGCGGGGATCGTTCGAGACGCTCGCCGCCGCCTTAATCAAGCGTTCCATATGCCGTCGGGTATTTGCGACATTCCACGTTACATCGACGGGAAGTGGAAGGGAGGAAAACTGAACGTGTCTGTCCTCAACGTCCCGTGAAAGGCGCTCAATGCTGACGCGAGTTGATTGAGGTTGTTGTGTGGTGGAAGCGTTGTTTGACTCAACTGACAGAACCGACAGCACCGCTGCTCGTAGATCGTCTTGAGCCGACTCCAGAGCGTCGATCGCCTCGATAATCACTTGGTACTCACCAGCGTTGTGGTGCTGAGGGAGCAGTCGGTCGATTCCAACGTACCCAACGGTTCCAACCGTTACGCACACCAGGACGTTAAGCACCGTAAGCACGTAGAGTCGCATTTTAATGTTCATCGTTCGATCCTCTCGGGGGATGACTGACCATCCGCTTTTGCCCTCGGACGGTCGCGGCTGGCCCCGTATCGAAGGTATCGGGCGTCTCGTCGGGCGGCTTGAGGGGAACTCGCATGGCCATATCTTTCAGGATGTTAGGGGGTGCGCGGAGGGGCGAGATGGCTCTGGTGTTGAATGCGAGAGTGAGTGGTCATTTAGGGCTCAAGATTGAAGGCGTTTGTTTCGATCTCTCCTACGGGATTAAACAACTCCGATGGGCACACCCTTAGAAATAGATCGCGAACTGATTGAGAGCTTCGTCGACGACGCGACCGAAGCGCTTCATGCCTTTGAGGCCGCGACCATCGCCTTGCGTGCGGGACAAAGAAGCGAGCTCCTTGAGGAGCTTTTCTGTGTCGCGCACAATTTGAAGGGTGCCTCGATGTGCATCGGTATCGAACCGTTCGGAGACTTCATGCACCGTGTGGAGGATGTCATTCAATGCATGATAAACGGCGGTGTGCGTCATAATGAGCGAGTGGTCCAGGTGCTTCTTTCGGCGCAGCGGTGCATGGTTCATTGGGTCAGCTCATTGCTGACGAGTCCTATCTTTGTTCCCGACACCGCGGCGCTGCTCCAAGATCTTAACTCGCTCGTTGGGGATGGTCACATCCTCTCTTCGGATCGTCTTATTAGTGATCAGCACGAGTCTGAGCAGGATATCCCTGATGAAGATGAGGAGGATTTGCAGGCGTTGTTTGAGATGCATCGAAGGATTTACGAGGAAGGTCTACGGGCCCAGGAGGAGCTTGAACGAGGGACGGGCCGTGATAGTGATGAGCGCGCCGCGGCGGTGTCAGGTTCACCTGAGTCCTCTTTGCGATTCGCGTCTCGACACCGAAACGCTCCTCAGCGTTCTCAGGAGACCCTGCGCATCTCCGCTCAAAAGCTCGATGAATTGGTTCAACTTATCAGTGAGCTTTCCATCCATCAGGGTATTATACAGGAGGCGCGCCGAGGAGATGAGCTCCCGAGTAAAGCGGCGGCTCATGCCCTTCAACTTAGTCATAAGCTTGTAAAGGATATTCACTCCAAAGCCCTTGAGCTGCGCATGCAGCCGCTCTCTGGGCTGATGCAAAAGTTAGAGCGTAATGCACTCGATCTAGCGGCGATGCAGGGCAAGCGGGTGAAGGTGATCCTGGAAGGAAGCGATGTGCAATTCGACAAGACCGTTATCGATAAGATATCTGACCCGCTCGTTCATGTGATTCGAAACGCGGTCGACCATGGAATTGAGCCGTATGAGCAGCGTGAGGCGGAGGGTAAACACGTGGAGGCGATACTGCGAATCTCAGCGATTCAGGACGCTGGCGCAGTATCGATTGTGGTTTCTGACGATGGTCGGGGGATGGATGAACAAGCGATACTCGCGGCCGCTGTACGAAAAGGGGTCGTGTCCCCAGACGCGCAGCTTAGCTCTGACCAGATCAAAAAACTCATATTCGTGCAGGGTATCTCTACGGCCCCGAAGCTCACTGAGATATCGGGACGTGGAGTGGGAATGGACATAGTTATGCGTACCGTTCAATCGCTCAGAGGGCGTATCGATATCGCGAGCGCGCTCGGAAAGGGTACGACTCTCACGATCTCACTGCCAACAAGTTTAAGCATCATCGATGCTCTCGTTGTTCGGGTGCGTGACGCGCGATACGCGGTGCCGATGAGTGAGCTGACCGAAATTATCGATTTAAGCAGATATCCCATAGAGAGAGCGGGAAAGGGGGGATTCATCCTCTCCTTGAGGGGAGAGGTGATTCCAGTTGAGGCGCTCGCGGATTATATGCCTACATCGAGTTGTGATTCCGTTCGAGGAAAGTTTCTGGTCGCTGGGCAGAGCAATCGGTGCCCCGCACTCCTTGTGAAGGATGCCGGGCAATCGGTTGCCTTCGCTATTGATCGTATCGTGTCTCAACAGCAGATCGTGGTGCGGCCGTTGAGTGATCAGTTGGACGGGTTGCAGGGGCTCCGTGGGTGCACGATCCTGGGTGATGGTGAGCCGGGGGTTATTTTAAGTTTGCCAGAGTTAGCTCGGACCTATTTCTCATCGGCGGGAGGGGAGTAAACGATGACCGATATTCACCACCTGCTCGATGATGACGCCCGATTTCTCCTCTTTAGGATAGGAGGGCAACTGTATGGAACCCCGCTCCTGGGAATTCGAGAAGTTGTAGAGCCCCAGGAACCAAAGCCGATCCCTAATACGGTATCATTTTTTAGTGGAGTCATTAATCTTCGTGGGCAGGTAGTGGGTGTTATTGATCTGCGCAAACGGTTCGGGTGCGAAGCCTTACCGGTACCACGTAGGGCTCTGATGGTTTTTGCAACCGAGTCGGGGCCCCTTGGTGCTCTCGTAGATGAGATTGAATCTGTGGTTAAAATCCCCGCTGCGAAGATAGAGTCCAAGGCCGTCATTCGGACGCAGGTACCGGCTGACTATTTTATTGGAATCGGCAATCAAGACGGTCGGCTGATATCCTTGATCGATCTCAATAAAGTTCTCGGTACCGAGGAATTGAGGGTGAGTAGCGCCATTCGAGAATAGCGAGATATGGCAACGCCCTCCTCTAACTATCGGCTCAGCGAAGAGGAACGTGATTTTGTATTCGCTCTGATTGAGCGAGTCACGGGTACCTGCCAAGAAGGTGCCTATCGTCGGGAGGTGTTAGCCACAAACGTTGAGCGCCGCATTCGGTATGTCGGAGCGCCATCGTTGCGGTCGTATCTGACCTTTGCGATGGATGATCCTCATGAGCGAGAGCTTCTCCTCTCAGGGCTCACCATTCACACAACGAGCTGGTTTCGCGAGTCCCCCCATTTTCAGAAATTCGAGGCTATAATCACGCAGGGAATTATAGATCACAAACTCAAGGGTACCCGTGTCTTATGCGCGGGGTGCTCGACGGGTGAAGAGGTATACTCTCTCGCCCTGACACTGGAGATCATTCGGAGGGGGTGTCCAGGGTTTGAGTATCACGTCCATGGTATCGATATCGATCCTCTCTCCGTAGCTCACGCGGCTCGGGGCATTTACGAAACGGGGGCTTTCTCCCTCATCCCAGAGTCCTATCGCTCTCTCTGTCTGGTTGGTACCGGCGTAACGCAAGGGTTTTTTACCGTGAGTAAAGAGATTCGTGGTCGGTGCTCATTCGGAGTTACTGATCTCAGAACGTTTGGGCGTGAGAATAGAGGGTCATTTGACACCATATTTTGTCGAAACGTGCTGATCTATTTTAAGCCGGAGGATATCACCACTCTGGTGAATGAGTTGCTCACGGCTCTGCGGGTTGACGGGTCGCTCTTTCTTGGACATAGCGAGGCGATCGACGCTGCACGATATGGAGTGCGGTTCATCGGTGATTCGACCTACATAAAAAGCGGGGCCCTCACTGGGGGCTCAAGTGTCGTGGAGGGAAGGTGTCGCGTTCTCGTAGTGGATGATTCTCCCGCCGCCCGTTTGGCGTTAGAACGCTCGCTAGAAAGGGGTGGCCTTCAGGCGTTCTCAGTCGGTTGCGCTGATGAGGCATCCGAATTCTTGGAGAGCAACCCGGTTGACGTTATCACGCTCGATGTGACGATGCCCGGACTCGATGGACCCACGTGGCTTACGTCACGTCGGCTCGCGGGGCTCGGTATTCCGGTTGTAATTGTGAGTGAGAGCGGCCCCTCCCAGGGGAACTCGATTCTCGGGGCGCTGGAAAATGGGGCGCAGGATTACATCGAAAAGTCCTCTATTAGTAGTCCCGACTTCGCCGACAAGATCCTGGCTATAGCTTCGTCGTATCGCCCCCAACACCGTAGTTCGCCTCCCACCCAACGAGAGCCCTTGATGAAACCGATGGTACGCCGGGAGTGTCCAGATATGATCTTAGTTGGGGCGAGTACGGGGGGCACGGAGGCGATCACCAGATTGTTAGATTCGATGCCCCCCGACACACCCCCGATCATTGTGGTTCAGCATATCTCGCCTCATTTTGCTCGCGCCTTCGCGCAACGGCTGGCACACAACGCTCGATTGCAACTGGGGATGTGCGCGGAAGGTACCTTGCTTGAGCCGGGTCATATATACGTCGCCGACGATGACCGCCATGTTGGGGTGGGGGGCAAGAAAGGAAGATTGTATGTAATCCGCTCGGAGGGTCCACCTATTAATCGCCACCGACCAAGTGTTGACTTCCTTTTTAAATCGGCGGCCGTTCTCTCGAACGTGGGGATATCCGCGGTGCTGTTAACCGGTATGGGCGCCGACGGCGCCGAGGGAATGAAGGAGCTCCACGATCGCGGCGCCGTTACCTTCTGCCAGGATGAGCGTTCTTGCGTGGTTTTTGGGATGCCCCGTGAAGCGATATCGCTTGGGGCCGCTGATATAGTCGCGAGTCCCGAGGAGATCCGACAACAGTTGGAGTGGCAGATGTCTCATGCAAGTGAGCGCGTTCGACGGAGCCAATTGCGGCGGGTACGGCTTAGTGATGAACGGGGAGGCGCCCTGTGAACGGTGTCGCGCACGTAAACGAACGTACCCGATCGAGCAACTTTCTGCCCCAGCGATCGATATCTATAGCCCGCCCTCAGTGAAATTTTTGGATGTGGAGGGGCAGGCTACGACTGCCCGTAAGGCTGAACGATCTCAGTGAAATTTTTGATGTGGAGGGGCAGGCTACGACTGCCCGTAAGGATCGCCAACCTTGATGAGGAATTTTATTTTACCCAGGTCGGCCAACCTTATTACATCGTCGATCTGGCGATACACGGGCATGACCATTCTGAAATACAGAAATCGTATCGCCCTGTGATTATGGACGGGCGGGCTATGACCGCCCGTAAGGATCGCCAACCTTGATGAGGCATGTGGATTCATAGAGGTGGTTCAACTGCACGGGCAGTCAGAGCCTGCCCCTCCATGGCCGCAACTACATCGTCGATCTGCCGATACGCGGGCATGACCATTCTGAAATACAGCAATCGTATCGCCATGTAATTATGGACGGGCGGGCTATGACCGCCCGTAAGGATCGCCAACCTTGATGAGGAATTTTATTTCACCCAGGTCGGCCAACCTTACGGGCAGTCAGAGCCTGCCCCTCC
>JBDLRS010000030.1:0-4814 GCA_039799965.1 Pseudomonadota bacterium | reverse complement strand
CGTTATTATCCTTCACCATTTCATCCAACGCCGCCTTGAGATCATCGGAGGAGTGCTCCATGAACTGGCTGACTCGAACATAGGCGAGACCATCACCGAGATACCGAGCGCGAACGCTCTTCACCTCTATGTTGTCACGGACGATCGTCACGTCGATTAGATCGGGGATGCCCTTTCGGCTCAGCGAGATCTGAATGGGACTACCTTTAGGCCCACGCAAACGCTTCACAGCATCAACGAGTGAGAGCTCCTTCGTGAACTTCCCATCGATCTTCACGATGATATCACCCGGACGCACCCCAACCCTCTCAGCGGGAGAACCCTCCATCGGCGCCACCACAACGAGGAGTCCATCTTTAATGGTAATTTCGATCCCCAGACCACCGAACTCGCCCTTCGTCTGAACTTGAAGGTCTTGATAGAAATCTGGGTCAAGGTATCCGCTATGGGGGTCAAGGGTCGCGAGCATTCCTTTGATAGCGCCCTCTACGAGTTTCTTATTTTCAACATCGCTGACGTAATCACGCTTTACTACGGATAGAACGTCGGTGAACACCTTTAGCTCTTCGAAGAGATTTGAGCCGGCACGCTCTTTGGCCGAAACACTGGGAAGTTGACGACCGGTGAACACGAGCGCAACACCGAAGAGGACGCATACACTAGCGAGCACTTTTTCACGAGCCGAAAAACCGGAACGCACCCTCTCTCCTGATCGCTTTAACACTTCGCGCATCGTTATCGCTTTTCGCCCTCAAAAACACACTCACGCCCGTAAAAGTACGATGCACTGAAAAAGCATCGCGAATCACTTCATCACGCAGCGCGCGTACATTTGTTGCAACGACGAAAAACCGGGAAGCCCAAGTTTCAGCGCCACAGCCGCAGCCGCAGCCGCAGCCGCAGCCGCAGCGCTGAAATCACCTCGCCCACTCCCCTTTACACAGTACAGGAAAGATCAGCCTCCTACAAGGAAAGAGTGCTAAATTATCGTGAAAATACAGCAAGGTAACCGGCATATCTGAGGAACGAGAGGTGCCGCAACAGAGGATGGCATCCGATTCGGTGGTTGGGGGGCTTTTGAGCCGGAGTCACTTTTCTTCTTGCCTCCCTCCCAATCTCCGATAGGCTTCCCCAAAACATGGAGGACCCTTATGACACATACTCTTCTTGGCCTCGATATCGGCAGCTCATCCGTGAAGGCATCGCTCATCGATAGCGGCACCGGGCGGGTTATAGCACACGCCACCTCACCTGCGACCGAAATGGCGATACAGTCCCCTCAGCAGGGCTGGGCCGAGCAACACCCGGACCTATGGTGGGAGCACGTCTGCAACTGCCTGTCGATGCTGAAGAATACCAAACCGGCGGAGCTCTCGGCGGCGAAAGCTATCGGGATCGCCTACCAGATGCATGGATTAGTGGCGCTCGACCGAGATGGCAACCCCGTTCGACCCGCGATTATCTGGTGCGATAGTCGAGCAGTCCAGGTAGGTGCACAGGCTTTTCAAGCGATCGGCGAGGATACCTGTCTGACGAAGCTCGGCAACTCTCCAGGCAACTTCACCGCCGCCAAACTTGCATGGGTAAAGGAGAACGAGCCGGAGATCTTCGCCAAGGTGGCCTACATAATGTTGCCGGGCGACTATATCGCGTTCAAGCTCACGGGGCGGTTCGGAACCACCCCCTCGGGACTTTCAGAGGGGATCCTCTGGGACTTTCAAAGCAACGAGCCGGCAACCTTCCTGCTCAAACATTTCGGAATCTCCCCTGCCTTGCTCCCTCCAGTAACGGGTAATTGTGCGGTATTTGACCATGTACGGCCCGAGGTGGCGTCGGAGCTCGGACTCCCGAAGGGAGTTGTAGTGTCCTATCGAGCAGGAGACCAACCTAACAACGCGCTCGCTCTCAACGTGCTCAACCCAGGAGAGATAGGAGCGAACGCGGGAACCTCAGGGGTTATCTACGGCGTCACCGAACAACTCGGGGTCGACCGGCAGTCTCGGGTCAATAACTTCCTGCACGTTAACAGCACTGAGAAGCTCACCCGTGTGGGCGTTTTGATGTGCGTTAATGGAACGGGAAGTTTCTATCGATGGCTCAAAGCGACCCTGGCTCCGCACCTCAGCTATCAAGAGATCAACGGGCTCGCGGAGACCTCCCCTGTAGGCGCTCGGGGACTCTCAGCGATTCCCTATGGAAATGGAGCGGAGCGCACGCTTGGCAACAAGGTGGTCGGGGCATCCCTCGAAAATCTCGATCTCAATCGCCACTCGCAGGCGGATATCTTCCGAGCGGGCCAGGAGGGTATCGTGTTCGCCCTCGCCTATGGGCTTGAGATTATGCGGTCGATGGGACTGGCACCGAAGCTAGTGCGTGCTGGGCTTGCGAATATGTTTCAAAGCTCACTCTTCCAACGAACGTTCGCTACAACGACCGGAGTTCCTGTAGAGTTGCTGACCACTGATGGCTCAGAAGGCGCGGCAAGGGCCGCCGGGATCGGCGCTGGGCTCTATACCTTCTCAAACGCATTTGTAGGACTTACCCGCCACGCCGTTGTCGAGCCTGCTTCAGCCACATCCGCCGCTACGCACGAGGCGTATGGGCGGTGGAAGGAAGCGCTCGCGAGGCATGGGGTGTAGAGATCTCTTCGCACCCTGTTTACCCTCAGGGAACGGCGCCATAGGGCGCTGATTCCCCGCCTTAGCGGCGCTTCCACCAGGTACCGCTCCCACCAGGTACATTGAGTGCCCTCCCATCGCCACTGATTGCGACGATGGGAGGGGTCTACCTTACCCAATATACCGATTAAACACCGCCTCGAAGAGCTCTTGGCGCCCGGATACGTTAGCGGTTACCTCGCCCTTGTCGAGCATGTACTTTTCAAGGGTTTCGAAGGAGGCGGAGCCTTCCGAGATCTGAAGACCGATGCCGCTCTCCCATGAAGAGTAGCGATTGTCAGTCATCTCTTTCAGCACACCGTCCTTACGAATCTCTGCCGCGATCTTCAAACCGTGCGCAAATGCGTCCATAGCTCCGATGTGCGCGTAAAAGAGATCGATCGGCTCGAAACTATCTCGGCGAACCTTGGCGTCGAAGTTAAGACCTCCACGACCGAGTCCACCTTGCCCAAGGATCGCGAGCATAACCTGTGCGGTCGTGTAGATGTTCGTTGGGAACTGGTCGGTATCCCATCCGAGCAACTCATCGCCACGATTCGCGTCGACGGAGCCGAGCATGCCGTAGCTACTCGCGTACGCAAGCTCATGCCCCATGGAGTGCCCCGCGAGGGTCGCGTGATTCGTCTCGATGTTGAACTTGAACTCCTTCTCAAGGCCGTAGGTCTTGAGGAACGCCATGCACGCGGCGCAATCGCTATCGTACTGATGCGTTGTTGGCTCCTTTGGCTTCGGCTCGATCAGGAACTGCGCGTCGAGACCGATCTTGTTCCGATAGTCGACCGCCATCGAGAGGAATCGACCGAGATTATCGAGCTCACGGCGAAGTTGGGTGTTGAGGAGGCTCATGTACCCCTCACGTCCACCCCAGAACACGTAGTTCACACCACCAAGCTCCTTTGTTACTTCCATCGCCTTCTTTACCTGAGCGGCGGCGTACGCGAAGACATCCGCGTTACAGCTCGTAGAAGCACCGTGCACGAACCGCTTATTGCTGAAGAGGTTTGCGGTTCCCCACAGCAACTTGATACCGGTGCGGGATTGCGCGTCTTTCAGCTTCGCAACCACAGCATCGAGGTTCTTGTTCGACTCTCGAAGATCCTTACCCTCTGGCGCCACATCTCTATCGTGGAAGCAGTAGAACGGCACACCCAACTTCTCCATAAACTCGAACGCAACATCTACCTTCTTGAGCGCCATCTCAAGAGAATTTGAGCCATCGTCCCACGGGCGCACGGCGCATCCTGGGCCGAATGGATCGCTACCGGTACCACAGAAGGTATGCCACCACGCCACCGCGAAGCGGAGGTGCTCCTTCATCGTTTT
Organism: Pseudomonadota bacterium; assembly: GCA_039799965.1. Lineage (GTDB taxonomy): Bacteria > Bdellovibrionota_C > UBA2361 > UBA2361 > OMII01 > OMII01. The sequence goes on along the minus strand of JBDLRS010000030.1, from coordinate 813 downwards.
TCCTTCGATTACCTCGTCAGGATTATAATGGCGGAACGCGAGGGGATTTGTCGATTTTGGCCCCTCATACTTAATTTTTGGAACATCGAAATACTGAGTCATGGTGTCTCCCGAACAAGTAGGTTACCGGACCCTCTCGAGCATGCGCTCGTGGACGTCACAACGGTAACGAACACGCGCGGAGCAACCGATACAGGCGGTAGAAATGTTATCCCCGCTTGGAAAAAAGATCCCCGGCGAGGAGGCGGTGCATCGGAGCGCGTAACATCAACGCCCCTGAAATGAACTTCAGAAAGTGGTGAAGGTATAGCAATTTTACGGGTGAAGAGACACGGAAATAGTAAGACCTATCCAGTTGAAATCACAGAGATGAGGAGGATGAGGACTCAAGATGGCTCCGAGAACGCGCACCCGGCCCTCGTGCGTCATGAGATTAAAGGTGTGAACACAACGCCGGCGAGCATCAACATCGCTCTCGGGAGGCGCCGATCCAAAAATCGCTCCTGAAAGAGCGATCTACCCGCGACCACAGATAACAGGATACTGACCCGCTTCACACCTACCACGGAATAAACCGGAGCGACTCGCAGCGCGAAGGGATACGCGCCCCACGCGAAAGCATGAGTTGCACCGATCGAAAGCAGCGACAGGGACCCTCTCTGTGTTGAGTAGTTGCAAAAAAATCTGCGGTTTTTTGTTACTATTCACCTGGCCCTGTTCTACCTCTCATCACAGCATTTTAGGTATATCTATTTGAATGAATACGTGTCATAGAATGATACGTGAGCGAGCTATCCGAGATATTATTTGCCG
>JBDLRS010000029.1:0-5620 GCA_039799965.1 Pseudomonadota bacterium | reverse complement strand
CATTGAAAAGACAATCCAACTCATGATACCTACCATACGTCGCTTCGCTCCGATCGGCTCATATCGGAATAAGTGATCGGTTCATTTCGGAATCGGTGATCGGCAGCGTCGGAATGCGCACATACTAACCCCCCTCATACCCCCAAGCTCATCCTTACTTTAGGTTGGTTAAACCTAAATTCGGCAGTTGCGGGTCTGAAAATGGTGCATCTGAGTACAATCACTTTGTCTTTTGAATTTTCGGTGCTCAACCTGACGGTGCCAGGGTTGCGCCTCCGAAAAGTCCAAAATACTTCGTGCTTTAAGCCATCTGCACCATTTTCATCCTCCTTAACTGCAGAATGTAGGTTAAATAAAAGGAGCCCGATTATGAACGATACAGAGACATACGACACCGAGATGGGAGAGCGATATCGCTCGATGTTGCAAGGGTACTATGAGCGGCTCCACGAGGAGCAGGGGAGATCGAGCGCGCACATCGCAATTGAAGAGGTCAAGCTTCGTCTCTTTCTCTCTCTCTTAGATTCGCCAGAGGATCGTCGAGACACCCCGTACGATCGCTTTAGCGCGTCGCCTTTATAGGCCGCAATAAAAGTAACGCGATACCCGTCAGCAACATCCCAGCGATGAACGGGGCGGGTGTCGCGGCGGCAAAGAGCGCACCGGCTGCGGTTGGTCCGACGATCCTTCCAAGGGCTTGGCTCGATTGATTGACCGCGAGGCCGAGCCCCTGTTTGTCATCGGGGCAGGCGAGCGAAACAAGCCCAGCCATTGATGGGTTAAACATTCCAGACCCAAAGGCGAGAAGGACCGCCGTGAGAAGAAAGAGTGGGAATGATCCAAACGATCCGAGTGCCGGAATCAGCAATAGACTTGTCGCTATCGTCACCAGTCCCATTCGACACAAAGTAATTTCAGCCCGTGTTTTCAGCCACTTTCTAACGAAATAACCCTGCGCCGCGACCGCTGATAGTCCAACGATAACGAGAAAGATCGCAGTGAGTGAGGTTGCCTCTTTCATCCCTTGGTCCCCTGAAGCGTGAACCCAGACGCTCTGAATGTAGAGGCCAACGGTTTGCTCCATCAGAGCAAAAGCCGTCATGCTCAAGAAGGTTGTCAACACAAGAGGCCGGATAGATGGGTCGGTTTTGAAAAAGTCGAGGAGCTTCGTGCGACTCCTTTCCTTTTGCTCGCCAACTGTGCGGGTTTCAGGTACCCGCAGAAGTACAAAGAGGGTGTTGAACGCCGCCAAGGTAGCAGCGAATACCGCCGGCACCCACGGTTGTATCTTGAAGAGTATTCCTCCAAGAGCTGGCCCTAAAACGAATCCCATACCGAAGGCGGCGCCGATAATAGCCATAGCGCGACTCCGTTCCTGGGGCGCGTGGGTATCGGAGAGAACCGCCTGCGCGGTCGAGATATTAGCGGCGCCCGCCCCAGCGAGGGCGCGAGCAGCGAAGAGTCCCAAAAGGGAGGTTGCTGACGCGAAGGCGAGGTGACCGAGGGTGGTCATGCACAGAGTGGCAAGCAGAATGGGCTTTCGACCAAATTTGTCGGAGAGCGCTCCCCATACCGGCGCCAGAATAAACTGCATGAGGGCGTAGGTTGTTCCTATTAGGGTTACCGTACTCGGCTCGGCTCCAAAGTGCCGGGCCAAGAAAGGTTGGGCTGGGATAATAAGTCCAAGACCCATGACATCGAGGAGCACGATCAGAAATACAGCAAATTTGGGAGGGGTCTGTGTAGGTGTCATGGGCGCTCAAAAGGGTGGGGTCGTCTTCAAAAGACACACCCATCGCTTGTACCCTGCGGCGCAGATAGTTGCAATCTTTCCGGTATTTAGAACGCTTTACCGGCCCCGCCGTTTATCCTAAATTCTCACTCTGCCACGTTGTTGTGGAGGGTTACTCCACGTAAGGATTGTTTGATGAGTACTGAACTGTCACAAGCACATATCTCCGAGCTTGCCGAGCGCTTCCAGCGTCAGGTCGGCGAGATCCAGCGCCCAGAAGATGTCGAGTTGCTCCGACGTGACCTGTTGGGTAAAGAGGGGACGGTTAAGGATCTCTTCAAGAAGCTCCGAGATGTACCAGTTGAGGAGAAGCCGGCGGTCGCCCAGCTGTTGAACCAGCTTAAAGAGAGGGTTGAGTCTGAACTCGACGCCAAGGAACAGAGCTTTAAAACGAAGGCGCTTCAAAAGCAGCTCGATGAGCAGTACCTAGACCTTTCACTCCCTGAGGCCGGTTCAGGCTTAGGCGCTGTTCACCCTGTAACGATCGTCGAGGAGCGCATCACCGAGATATTGCGTCCGTTCGGATTTGAAAACGTGATGGGTCCAGAGATTGAGACCGATTACTACTGCTTTGATTCACTCAACATTCCTAAGCACCATCCTGCGCGGGATATGCAAGACACCTTCTACACGGAGACCGGTCATGTGCTACGTACGCATACAACGTCTGTGCAGGCGCGTATGTTGCAGCACCGCTCTTTGTTCGAGAACGGTAAGCTTCCGCTCAAAATCGCCTCCCTTGGACGTGTGTATCGAAATGAAACTGAGGACGCCTCTCATCAGTCGATGTTTCATCAGTACGAGCTCGTGTGGGTAGAAGAGGGGCTTACCCTCGCACACCTCACGGGGCTTATCACGCACATCCTGAAGGAGCTCTACGGCAAACGTCGCAAGGTTCGCTTCGTGCCTAAGTTCTATCCTTACACTGAGCCAAGCATCGGGCCCCAGATCGATTGCTCTGTATGTAGGGGTGATGGATGTGGAGCGTGCGGCGGCGCTGGCTGGGTAACTGTCGGTGGCGCGGGGATGATTCATCGCAACGTCTTACAAGAGTTCAAATTCGATCCGGACAAGGTTTCTGGATTTGCATTCGGTTTGGGGACATCGCGCCTCGCGGGACAGCTCTACAACTTCCCGCACCTTCGCTCCGTTTATGAAAATGATCTACGCGTTCTGAAGGAGATCGTATGAAGTTGCACGTTCGTTTGCTTGAGAAGTGGATGGAGGTCCCCGAGTGCGCGCCTGAAACGGCCGCTCGTTCGCAATTACGCCACACCCTCGACGATATCGGCCTTGAGGTTAAATCGGTTGAGGTCACTCCTGACAAGGGTGTAATTTTCACGATTGAGACATTAGCTAACCGAGGCGATCATCTCTATGTCATGGGGGTCGCTCGTGAGCTCGCGGCGAGAACGCTGGCGCAGATCAAGCTGCCGACGTTGGCTGCGAAGTTGAGTGATCGCAAGGCGTCTATTCCCGTTCGCCGAATCACTGAGAAGTGCCCGCGCTACGCGTTGCTTGAGATGAGCCTTCCCGCTGAGATGCCGCTTCGTAATGACGTAGCGGCATTCGTGGATGAGCCAGGAAAGCTTCCCGCCATCGTTGATATCCTGAACTACACGCAGATGGAGTTCGGTCAACCGATGCACGCCTTCGATGCTGAGAAGATCGAGGGTGAGATCATTATCGACCTCTCAACAAAGGTTGAAGAGATCGAGGCCCTGGATGGTAAGATCTACGAGGTGCCTGAAGGATCAATCCTTATTCGGGATAGAAAGAAGATCGTAGCGGTCGCCGGTGTTATAGGATGCGCGAACAGCATGGTTACAGCGTCGACCCGAAAGGTCTACGTTGAAGCCGCTGTTTTTGATCCAACGTGCGTGCGGATCACCGCCCGTGGCATGGGGATAGGCACCGAGGCCTCGCACGCCTTCGAACGTGGCGTGGACCCAGAGGGGATTCACACCGCGCTTAAGCGTCTTGTTACCTTAGCTGAAGGTTCCGCGGGTTCTATTCCGGGAGCTGAGTCGGCTCACGCTTTGGGATTGACCTACCTTGAGGCTAACGCTCCAGAGAAGCGAAAGGTAAACGTGACCCTCAATCATCTCCGTCGCGAGCTCAACATGCCCCGTCTCGAGGAGGTTGAGATAGTGGCGCGGTTGAAGCATCTCGGGTACTCCGTTGAGGCTACGAGCGTTGGAAAGGATCGCGACTTATTGCTCACTATCCCCTCGTGGCGTCTGTGGGATGTTCGTAATCGTGAGGATATCGTTGAGGATGTCGCCCGTTCGGTAAGTCTCAATCGGATGCGGACTGAGCTTCCAGCTCTTGATTACGACGCTCCCTGCAGGAATCCTATCGAGGCCGTTTTTCAACGTGTTCGATCCGCTGTTTTAGGTAATGGATTCTTTGAGGTTATTACTAAGGGATTCTACTCAGCCGCTGATGTGGCGCTCCTTGAGAGCCTCCATCGTGGGGTTACTGCGCAGCACATCGCCCTCAAGAACTCCCTTGAGCAGAGTAACTCCCATATGAAGGCGACGAATATTCTGCACGTGACGAAGCTCCTTGCAGCGAACCGCAAGCGTGGCGTTCGAGCGCCAAAGGTGTTTGAGATCTGCCGAATCTTTTCAAAATCGTCAGAGCTTCCCTCCGATGAGCCGAAGGAGCGTGACTCACTCGATTACAACTACGAGCACGATGTTTTGTGCCTCGCCTCCGCCGGAAGGTGGAGTGATGTCGAGTGGCGCAAGGGTGAGTCGCTCGAGGAGCACGCCCGCCTCTTCAAAGGCGCCGTCGCCGCTATTGTGAAGAGCCTCGGGTGTGATTTCTCGGTTGGGAAGAGCGACAATAAGTTCCTTCACCCAGGTATGCAGGCCTCGATTAAGATGGGGCGTTCGGTCGTAGGGTATTTTGGCGTTGTGCATCCAACGATTCGAGAGGCGTATGACCTGAGGGAGGAGGCGTTTTTCGCCGAGTTTAATCTCCGACTCGTGTATAAGTTGATGTCGAAGGTCGAGGCTCCCGCGGTGAGCGATCTTCCACAGATCTCAAGAGACCTTACCCTCAAGATCGATCTTAAGGAGCAGGCCGGACGAGTTCTTCGTATCCTTAACGAGCTTAACCTTGAGTCCGTAACGGAGGCATCGATTATCGATGATTTCCGCAAGCACGAGGAGAGCTTCCGACGTGTTACCTATCGAGTGACCTTCCAGCGTTGCGACCGCACCTTGAAGCACGATGAGGTAGACGCTGCAGTGGCGACCTTGCTCGATACCTTGAAGACCAAGCACAGTATTGAGATGATAATGTGAGGGAGTGGCAGCGGCGATGGTCAGTAGGGGCCCGCGCCCCCGGCCCGGCGTAGCTTTCTAGTCTGCCTGCAGCTCACGTTATGGTGCTGATTTTCATGGGAGCGCAAGCTCCGCGGTCCATGTGTGGGGAGGAAAATTAGCTGGCCCGGGAACTTGCCAAGACTGAAACTATGTCCGCAAAATTCCTAGTATATCGCTCTCTCGTCAAGCGTCTGAAACCCTACCATTCGGGAAGGGTCGTAGATTATCGAGTGGCTGATGCAGAACTCCAAGAAGCCACTGTAAGAGGCTGAACAGTAGCGTTTTTAATGATTTGCCCCTGCTCGTCGGTAGATTCACGGTTAACCAAATACATAGGGCATCCGTTACCTTCAAACTTAGAAACCTCGAAAATTTTGTTACTATTCACCTGGCCCTGTTCTACCTCTCATCACAGCATTTTAGGTATATCTATTTGAATGAATACGTGTCATAGAATGATACGTGAGCGAGCTATCCGAGATATTATTTGCCG
>JBDLRS010000028.1:0-3416 GCA_039799965.1 Pseudomonadota bacterium | reverse complement strand
CTCTATCCTGGAGATGCAGACCTCGTACCTCCACCCTACTCTCAAAAATATCGGCAGACCATCATCGCACAGCCACCACAGTTCAGCTATTTACGAAAAAGCGATCGATCTTCTTATTCATAAATACTAAAAGGGGGAAAAGCCTCCCGAGGGCCTCATCATCTCTACCGGACAATACGTTGACTGCGAAGATTTTGAACGAGTCATCGACCCGTTTATCCAGCAATGCATTCGCCAACATGTGAACCACCGGATTTAACGCCGCTGGATCCTGAGGTTGTCCAGCGAGCACTATCAACGCACGGTGAGCCCAGTCCACATGGGTCTGACATACTACTCTAGCCGTTGGTCTGAGGTACTGGTGCTCGAGATATGTAGCTTCCTCTTTCGAATCAGCTTTGATGCCCTGCGCTTCCGCCATCCCTCGCGCCGCCTCGAAGGCAGCCAGGCGCCCCATCGCTGATATACCATTTTCCAGGTGCTTCACCATACTGTCTAACAGCTCGGGCGAGTTGAAAACGGTACTCCTGAGCGCTATCGCAGCCAGCACTCCGGTGTGTTTATCCTGTAAAGTATAGAGCGGCTGTCCGTCCTTGCCTGAACCTCGTGTGGTGACCTCGATGAAGGAGAGGAACTTCCTCGACCAAATCGCTCCGACCTTTCCATCCTGATTCAGGTCTCGCTCACTAAGAGCGAGCGCCGCATTGAAGCGATCATCCATATCGCGTTTAGGGTCGCTGATTTCCTGCCCAAGCGCTGTCACACCCTCAGCCCTCAAGGTGTCAAGAGAGAGTCCTAGAGACCCATTACCAATAGACTGGCGAGTTTCGGTGAGGTTTGGAACGAGGATTGACGTCTGACCCATTTAGGACTCCCTGCAGATCTAGATTTCCGCTGAAGCCTACCACTCAAATTCAGATAGTCAACGTTGCGCAACTAGCAGGGGTAAAGAGTAATTCAGCGGGTCTTACAACGAGATGATTCGCCCCCGTAAGAGCTATTTCGAACTCAAACCACACAGCAGGCATCCAGGGAATCCGCAAAGGACGGGGTGCGCTTCACCACTCGTTTCGTCGCTCCTACTGAAGGCTCGAAGCCGGCACCAGTTTCCCGCCTTTCACAGTCACAATCGTCTGGCTACGACGCAAGCTCTTGCTGTCCCTAAAAGAGATCGGCCCGAGGATGTCGTTGGTCTCTACTGAACGGAATACGGTTCGAAGATTATCGATGTTTGGCGCGAGTCCCTTCCGCTTCAGCTCTTGGGCGCAAAGGTCGAGGAATCGTGCCATCTCGTATCCGAGAGCTACATAAGCAAGTCTCGACTCAATGTGGGTCACGCCGAAGGCGTTGCGGTAGCGTGCTTCGAAGTTTGCGTCGGTGAGGTATGCGGATGTTATGTACATCCCTTCAGCTTGATCGCCGAGCTGTTTGACCTCGACATCGGTTATTCCTTCGGCACTCAGCATGGTACCTGTAAAACCGGATTGTTTCAGCTGCTTTGCAAACGGGAGGAGTGCCGGACCGTAGAGTGGGAAGTATACGGCTTCGGGATGCGCGAGGGTGATCTTGGCGGTGAGTGAGCGAAAATCCGTAGAGCTGAGATCTACTGCGTGCTCTGAGATGATCTCGCCGCCGCACTTTTTGAACGTTTTCGAGAACGAAGCTCCCATAATCTCTGACCACTCGTCGTGTCCGACTACTACGGCCGCTCTCCTGAACTTGAGCTCATTACACGCGAAGCTCGCCATCTTCTCGCCGGTCAGTTCGTTTGACCAACCGTATCCGAAGGAGGAGTCGCTGAGGGTGTCTATAATCGCATTGCTATCAACAGCTGAGAGCGCCAGGAGCCCCTCCCTTCTGACGATCGGATCGATCGGGACGAGGGTTGGAATGCCGATTACGACAGCTATTCTGATGTGATCGCGCTTGATGAGGCTCTGTAGTGCCCCAACCGTCGTGGCTCGATTGCCGGAGCCATCGTCTTCGTAGGAGAACGACAGCTCTTTGATTCCGCCGTCTGCGTGGGCTAACTCGATTCCCTGCCGCAAGGCTTCTCCGATGGGACTAAGCTCTCCAGTGAGCGGGACGATTACGCCTACGGGAATCCTATCGTTGCGGCGTGGTGAGTCTGCGCGGGAGGGGGTTGTGGAGATGAGGAGAATTACGAGCGTCGCGAGGATTTTGGAGAGCGTTTCGATAGAGGGCATAGCGATCTTCATGGTGCTAGGGCGCTAGTTGATTGTAGCTGGACAGCTCTGCGGCGTCCACAGGGATTAGACTTATGACTTGATTGTTGTTGTAGGCGACACTAGGATGCCGTCACAAAGCAAGGCCCTATAGTAAGGATGACGTATGAGTGTTTTGATCCGCCCGACCGATTGGTGCATATGTGAGAGCGGAAAGCTGTATCGTGACTGCTGCAGTCGACTGACGAAGCTCCCGAAGAATCCGTCAAAACAACTTCTTCGTCGGTATTGGTCCAAGCACATTAATGAGGTCATCTGTAGCCTCTTGTCGTCATTGGAGTTCGACGACGTACTTGAGGTGAAGCATAGGAAAATCAATTCACTTTTCGCAAGTATCTGATATCCCCTGGACGGAGCGTTTTGGATAGGTAAAGAGCTCTGGGAGCTGTTCCTTCCATACCGGGCTACCACCCCAAAGGTGAAAACGACAGCCCGATCATCAGCACTGAGCTGTGTGACCCGCATCATGAACGTTAGTCCGGCCAAGACGTGTATCTAGCAGACGCTCGTTCTGAGCCTGTGGTGCGATGTGTCTCGGACGCTGCGCGAATAGGGGAAAACTACCCTTTCTCTCTACGAGGCCGTGAAAGAAGAAGCCCTCCACTTGACCCCCCTGATGAGAGGCCGAGGATCCTTTTGACGAAGTGTGGTTCGTTGGTGAAGATGCCCAGTGGTTTTAAGAGGGCATCCCTAAAGCAAAGCTTAAATTATTTCAGTGCTCAACAATTCTTGCTGATGATTCGGCCAAAGTTCCTTGCCAAGAATCTTGTAACTGTCGACGTTGCTACTGCTAAAGGCTCTCGCGGAGCGAAGGTTGAACGATTTATGATGGGCTGTGATCCAGTTAACTCTGAACCAAAAAATTGGGCAAAAAACGAGGTGAATGCTAATGAACTAGTGCGCGATAGGGTTACTATCCTGTGCCATAAGTGCCGGTTGTGCTCACGTGGCTGGATATGAGAACTCCAAGGTTGAGGGAATTAAAGTCATAAAATCTACGCAAGCCGCCTCACTGGCCGACTACACTTCTCAAGGATTTGAACACACTGTCGCGAAAGGTGAGGACACGACAAAGGCAGTGATCGATTTTTTAGCTAATGCCAAAAATGCCGGTGCGGATTATGTGAGCGATATTAGGATTTCAATTGTCACTGACAAGGGTTCCTGCGT
>JBDLRS010000027.1:0-8129 GCA_039799965.1 Pseudomonadota bacterium | reverse complement strand
GGGCTATGACCGCCCGTAAGGATCGCCAACCTTGATGAGGCATGTGGATTCATAGAGGTGGTTCAACTGCACGGGCGGTCAGAGCCCGCCCCTCCTTGGCCGTCACTACATCGTCGATCTGCCGATACATGGGCATGACGATTCTGAAATACAGAAAAAGATCGCCTCCCTTGATGAGGCATAGGGCCCGCAACTGCTCTTTTTAGGGTGAAGCGAGGGAGAAATATCAACGGTTAAGAATATCCTGCATCTTCTCCTGCAGGGCCTCGACGGTGAAAGGCTTGGCGATGTAGTTTGAAACTCCCGCTCGGGCGGCCTCAATAATGTTCTCTTTCTTTGTCTCGGCGGTGACCATGAGGAATGGCATCCGTCGCAGCTTGTCATCAGCTCTGATAGCTCGAAGTAAATCGATCCCCATCATCTTGGGCATATGCCAATCACAGATGATGAACTCAACCTCCGCGTCAGTGTGAAGCTTTTCAAGGGCATCCACGCCGTCGGTCGCCTCAACGACATTCTCAAAGCCCAGCGCGAGGAGTGTGCGCTTTATCAATTTGCGCTGCGTCGGGAAATCATCGACGACCAATATCTTCATATCCCTTTTTGATTCGTAATTGCTCGACATTCCCAGTCCCTAGAGCCATGAACATCCGCTACGCGGCGCGCAAACGGACACCCACTGTCCTTCCAGGAGGGTCGGCATATCCCCGAGAAAACTTTAGACCACCATGAGTTTTACGAGCTATTCCAATGAGGTACGTGGGACCGTGGGGCAGAATTCCTGGCGGTCATTCTCGACCGTTAAGGCATTATCGCCCCAATCGTGTCCGACAACGGGGGAGTTATACGGGAACCGCCCCTCGTCTTGGGGATTATAGGTTTCACTCGTAATGTAGAAGAGATGCGCCTGGTTCGAGAGCACCTTACACCCGTGCAGCACCCCGGGCGGGATCTTTACGCACACCTCTCGCGCGCTTGGGTCCTCGCTTGAATCCCCCATCTCGATGATCATCTTGCGCTGATACGTCCGACTCTCAGGTCGATTGTCATAGAGCACGGTCTGAATCTTTCCGATCGGGCAGTACCACCAGTCAGTCTGAATGTGATGATAGTGCCAGGCCTTCACGACGTCTCTCGCCATCTTGCTGTGGCTCCACTGTCCGAATAAATCACCTTGGAAGAACGGATCTGTGACTCGGATGACTTCACGGAAGAACCCTCGCGGATCTGGATGAGTTTTGAGTTCTTTGAGAACAACTCCCTCTATGACGACATTCGAATACTCGTGACTCACCATTCTTTCCCTACTCAATTCGACCGCTACCATGTCCATGGAAACTAACGTACCGCCACCTTAACGTTCATCAGCTAGCTCTGAATCTTCGATGCAACGGAATCAAGAAGTTGATTAACCGTGGCGACACTCTTGACCGTCGTGAACGACCTATGCCCCGCTGGCAATGTACCTTGCTCCGCTTCCACCGCCCCATCATCGTTCAGGTAGAGCGGCATAACAGGGAAAGCCTCGCGCGCGCAGGCGACCACACCGAAGAGAACGGGCTCAGAATCCTTCAGTGTCCCTACCCCCTCTAACGGGATCTTTCGTGCCTTGGTGCGAATCGCCATCAACTCGGTGAGCCCAAGTCGATATAACTTACCTAGGCCAAGAGCACTATGTACCTCCCTTATCGAATAGGACGTGCCGGTCGTCATCCGCTCAAGAGCGATATTAATCGCTCCCTTCATCCGCTCAGCGATATCGAGAACGCTCTCCTGATTAGAAAAATCAACGCCCCATCGAACAACCGCGGCGTTCATAAGGTAGGTGAACTCCATCTCAAGCTCATCGCGATCTGATGCATCACGAACAAGCTCCGCGAATAACTTCGTCATCCGAGCTTCATAGATGAGGGGCTCAATACTTCGGATATCATCAACATGAGACCGTTCGGTCTTGGCTTCTATCTCCGCCTTAGCCTCAGCGAAGGAGTATGGGGCATGCACAGCGGCCGCCACCTCTGGCTCCGGAACGCCCTCAGCGGCGAGCCGCTTCTGTCTCTCAAGATAAGACTCCTCCTCAAGCATGGAGTTGGTCGCCACCGACATAATCGAGATGAGCTGATAAAACAGCTCAGCGCTTGATTCAAAAATGAGGGCGAGCAAACGAGCCAAGAGGAAATGCTTATCCGCATCCTCGGTCTTAATCCCTATCCATGTATGTCCCTTATCCGGAGTGTGGAAACCCGCCACCGGAGGTTGCTCAGTGGGCTCCTCGAAAACCTTAACCTCCACATACTTTTCAATCAGTATCGCGAGCAGTTTAAGATCCACGATCTTGATGAACTTCTGAAGAAGTTCGAGCGACTCGGTCTCGTCGGTGAGCGCAAGCCACTCCCAAAGCGCCTCCTCGTTCAGCGCATCTCCCGTCCACAGATCAAAATCGGTCAACAACCGACACTGCTCCATGGACGCCATCATGATGATATCGGACGAGGACTGAAGCCCCGTACTCTTTATCACCATGTAGAGACTCTGCGGCGGAAGTTGCCTCACCACCTGTTCAGGCGCGTCAGCGTCAAAGATCGCCTTGTAGACATCACGGCAGGTATGCCCCCGAAAGTGCGCTACCGTTGGCGAGTCAGAGGAGCTCATTTGACGGGCGCGAGGGTAATATGAATCTGTCGACCCTGGGCTGGAGATCGCTCATCAACCGTAGCGACATCTTTGAGACGCTCGATTATCTGCTCGAACTTCTCTTTTCCAAGGTCGATATACATCGCCTCTCGGCCTTTGAAGCGCATCACGAATTTAACTTTGTCCCCCTCTGCCAAGAACTCTCGCGCGTGCTTAAGCTTAACCTCGAGATCTCCTGAGTCAGTTCGGTATCGAAGACGTAATTCCTTAATCGTATTCTCAGTACGATTTTTTTTGGCCTCGGCCTCTTTCTTCTGCTCCTTGTACTTGAACTTGCCGTAATCAAGGATCTTGCAAACGGGAGGCTTCGCCTGTGGAGCGACCTCAACAAGGTCGAGCTCTAACTCTTGCGCGCGAAGAAGCGCGTCGCGAGTTTGTAAAACACCGAGCTGCTCGCCATCGGGGGCGATTACTCGAACTTCTTTGGCTATGATAAACTCGTTAATGCGGTGAGCATCTGGGGGTGCGACCGGGCGGTTGAATCGTCCGCCCCGGAAACCGGGCTTGAAAGGCTTCAAAAAATATCCTCCATAAAGGGTGAGGTTATAACTCGGCACCCTAAGGCGCCGGTCGATACGTTAACCACTGCATCGGCGCGAATCAATAGGTACCTGAAATAGGGCTATTTCTTCTTGCCGTTCTTAGCGGGTTCTTTCGAACCCTTAGTATCGGATGGTTTCTCAGCGGCTGGAGATGCGGTTGGTTGAGCAACAACGATTTCCCTACACTTCGGCTCACTTACCTCTACACTAAGGCAGCTTCCCTCCTGTTGGCGACACTCCTCGGTCAGCGCCCTCTCAAGCTCTGCGCGAGCCGAAAAACTTAGCGAATTAAGCACATTAGACCGTGCGCTCATTTTCAAAGCTACACATGTACCAAATGACTCGTGATCCCGTTTACACGCCTCAGAGGCTCGGATGCGTTGGCGATCTGTTTCCATCTGAAGGGCGGCACGAGCGATTGCCTCATCGTTTCCTCCCCGCTCAATCCCCAAAAGGCGAACGGTCGTTGGTTCAGGGGTTGGGGCTGGAGACACCGGAGTGGCGGTCGGAGATGGGGTCCGACTCCCTGGGGCGACCGCGTCCGTGCGGGGGGAGTGTGAAGCCACAGGGGGTCTTTTAACCCATTTGTAGGAGATATCAGAGGAGCACTTGAACTCGGCTCTTACCTCAGGCGCGCTCAGGAGCAGAGAAACGAGCGCGAGAGGCAGATAAAAAGATGAAATTCTCGCTCTCATATCATGAATATCGAAAAAGGCACTTCGTCGTACAGTTCGTATCGATTGGTTTGGTTTAGGTATAACGGTCCTCACACCCCGTGTGCAAGGTTAAACTGTAAAAGCCCGAACTCATCCATCTTATCCACGAGGGCGCATGGAACAGAGCGAAGGAGATATTTTTCTACGAGTTGATAGAGAGTTTGATGATATCGCTGGCCAACCCAACATGACGGGAAGTCCTGAACGGCGACTCCTTCTCGCTATCTTGGAGCGAGCTATCCTCGATTTTGTTGGAAATGACGAGCGCGAACTTGAGCAAGCTGAGCAATGGCTCTTCGCCTCGGAGCGCGGCGTTCGAAATGAACATTTCTCATTTCAGTGGGTGTGCGAGCAACTCGACCTCGATTCGAAGCGAATCGCGGCGAAAATTAGATCGATGCCGCGACGTGGAAATCGAAAGGTGGCTCCGTGGTATTTCACGAAAAGCCAAACGGCAGCGGCGTAACGGCATTCACAGGTGAGTTAATGATAATAGCGTGCTGCGATGCGCGCCGGGTGCAACGGGATAGCTGACCCCTGCCCCTCGCGTCGCTGCCAGAGGTCGCGCATGAGTAATCGTGTTGCGAATCCGCCTACGTTGGTGCGGTCGTAACCACGACGCCTTGCGATCTCCCCCGAAACCAAGGTTGCGAAGCTGAAACGACGAAGTACCTTCATGCGCGGAATGAAGTAGAGCGCCGCTCCCAATCCCGAAAGAAAGGTCACAAGGATCAAAGCCGAGAGACTAGCAAGGGTGGCCCCATTCAGCACCTCCACCGCGGAGACTCCGAGCGCCGCGATTCCGATCGCAATTAAAGCAAAGGCTCGCTTCGCTGGTTTAAGTTTCTTGATAAAGAGACTTTCATCACTTACCCCCACATCAAGGAGGTCGTCCAGGTACGACTCGAGCACCTCGACCGGAACGAACGCCACCGCATGTCCGAATTCACGACTAAATCGCGGACCGGGTATGAGCGCCACACAGATGCGTCGCTCGTAGTCTAACAGCGCACGGCCAACCTGCTGGTATTGTTCCAACAGCCGGTTACAACCACCAAATGGATTTAACGTATCGCCGTTGCTCAAGGATGCTGTCTTCATATAGCTCAGATGAGAGCACAACGTCTCTCTCCTCACAATTAGCCTCGACAGCGCGCGCCTTGATTCGGGTTACCGAGCTCGCCGGCTTCGAACCCGAACGGGCACCGGTTTAAGCCCGAGGAGGGCAGCCACGAGGGCCTCAAATATGTTGAAAAACTTTGGCATCGTCCTTCTCTATCAGGGAAGCTACCTATCCTTATCAATAGGATGATCGACACTTTCTTTATATTCTAAACAATTGTGGGTGTTTTTGTATTTTTTTTGTCTCAGCTCGGCTAACTACCTGGAGCCTGGTATCCCTTCCTCCGGATGGGACCGCTCTAAGAAGGGGTGACCTCCGATAGGCAGCGTATCATCATGCCGCACTGGGTGCCGGCGAGGGGCGTCCTGGTCTCGTCATGGCCATCAGGTCGAAGACCCGATCAACCTCTCCGTCCTCCAGGATACGCATCTCTCGGGCCACATCACGAAGCGCCCGATCTTCCCGCAGTGCGCGCGCGACGATCTCGGCCGCAGCGTCGTGACCAACGATAGGAGCGACCGCCGTCACGACGGCGAGACTTCGCTCCGCGTTGGAACGACACCGTTCTGGGTGCGCCGATATCCCCTCAACGCAAAGTCGGGTGAACGCGTTCGTTGAGTTCGCGAGAATATCGAGGGCCTGAAGTGTGTTATACGCGAGCACTGGCATCATCGTATTCAATTGAAAATTCCCATGTTGCGCACACACAACCACCGTCGTGTCATTACCAATAGCCTGTGCGCACGCCATCATCACGGCCTCACAGATCACGGGATTAACCTTCGCGGGCATACTACTTGACCCGGGCTGAAGGGTCGGCAGAGAGATCTCATCAAGTCCACATCGAGGGCCTGACGCGAGCCATCGAATGTCGTTCGCTATCTTCATGAGAGCTACCGCCAAACATCGGAGCTGCCCACTCACCTCAAGGACCACGTCTTGCGAGGATTGCGCGGCGAAATGATTTTCAGCCTCTCGATAGGCTGACCCCGTCACCTCGTTGATGTAGGAAATGGCTCTCCGAGCGAACTCCGGATGCGCGTTCACCCCTGTTCCAACTGTTGTGCCCCCAAGCGCAAGCTCTAGCAATCCCTCGCTCGAGCGCTTCAATCGTGACACAGCTTGCCTCATTTGCGCGGCGTATCCACTGAACTCTTGGCCCAACGTGATAGGGGTTGCGTCCTGTAAATGAGTTCTCCCCGCCGTAACGATGTGCGAGAAATCGCGCTGCTTGGCCTCCAGGGCTTCCCGTAGCCTATGCACAAGTGGGATGAGCCTTTTTGATAGCGATTCATATACCGCGATGTGAATCGTGGTAGGGAACACATCATTCGAGGACTGGCACATATTGACGTGGTCGTTGGGATGAACAAACGCGCGAGCGCCGCGCTCACGGCCCAAGATCTCAAGGGCTCGATTCGCGATGACCTCGTTGGCGTTCATATTGGTCGAGGTGCCTGAGCCGGTTTGGAAGAGGTCTACCACAAACTGTCGATAGAGAAGTCCGCTGACTACCTCTTGGGCCGCCGAGATAATTGCGAATCCCCGCTCTTGATCGAGGAGTCCAAGCGAGATGTTCGCGCGCGCCGCAGCTACCTTCACCATACCGAGGCAGGCTATGAAGTTTTGCGAGAGCCGTAGCGTTGAGATAGAGAAATTTTCGACCGCCCGCTGGGTAGAGGCCCCCCACAGCGCCTCCTGCGACACCTGCTTTTCCCCCATCGCATCCCGCTCTAACCTCATATTCATACCAAATTCTCCCGCCTTTGTTGCGCGGGGCGCTCTCGCGCCGTGAACAGTCCCCAAAACGAGGCGTTTCCCCCTGATAAGATTGCCCTGATACGAAAAGATGACTATGATCCAGGTCTACTAACGGTTACCGAGACCTAGACATATGTTCACAAAAGTCATCATCTCTCTCTTTGCGCTTCTCTCCTTTGCGTCTGTCGTAACCGCGGAGGTCAAGATCGGAACCGTTGATGTCGCCCGCATCGTGAATGAGAATCCGGACGCACTCGCTAAGAAGAAAGACCTCGACTCATTCTCTGAAGAAACCAAGAAAAAGCTCGAGGCAAAGGGTAAGGAGTTGCAAGCTCTCAAGAAGAAATTAGAGGACTCCAAAGTCTCACCTGACTCCAAAGAGGCCGAGAACTTCCGCAACCAGGTTCGTGATTTCGAGCGTATGCGTGGGGATGCGAAGACGGATCTTGAGAAACGATACATGAAGGTGAACAAGGAGCTTACCGAGAAGGTCTACAACCAGATCGAGAAGTTCGCTAAGGCTAACAACTACGACCTCATCATCGACAAGAGCGATAAGTACCGTGGTCCAATCCTGTACGGTGATTCCTCTACCGACGTGACCAACGACGTTTTGAAGATGGTTAAGTAAGGCCCCCAGCTCCGTCCGTACAAAAACCTGCCACTCCTGTATGGACCAACAGCCCCCCAGATGCGATTTTTTCGTAGGGGGTCTCGTATGCCCCTACCGTTACATTTAAACTCCCCCCTCCGCGTATCGACGTTGATTATTGCGCTCCAATTTATATAGGGACCATACGGTCTCTCCGATTGTTGATGCATGAGATGGTTAGCTCTTGGATTCATGTCATGCTTGGTATGCGTAGCGTCCGTAGCTCACGCCTCGACGGGAAGTCAGGGCCCTTCACCGAAGGGTGATTCCCCACCATCCGCGCGCAAGGCGGGGGGAGCGTTGTCGGCTCAAGACCGATCTAAGGCTGCTGTTCAGCAGATCCCGTCGAAGAGTATTCTCCCCGAACCTCCTTCTCCCCAGCCCATTACGTCTCCCAGCGTGGAATCGATTACATCGCTCGCGAACGGGGACTCCTTGGTCAATCCTTGGTTTCCTGGCCGCGGTGCTGTTGGGGTGAACGTCAAGGTGACGTGGTAAACGTTTGAGAGTATCCAGCAGGGTGGTGAAAAATGATTTCCTGTTGCGCATTTCGATAGTTTGACTGCAATTTCGTTGGAGCCGCCGAAAAAATCCTCAACGTATCTCAGTGGATACGCCTCAGGATTTTTCGTCGTCTCCGC
>JBDLRS010000026.1:0-2755 GCA_039799965.1 Pseudomonadota bacterium | reverse complement strand
CTAGGGGCTTGTTTGTTCAAGAAGGATGTACCAGGGGCTTGGGGCGGTAGTCTCTTTATCGAGTAGCCCCCCTAAAGTGAAAAAAAACACGAAGTGGGCAACCTTTGACGATGCCTTGAATGATCGAATGACCGCGCCCTTCTTGCTCTCTTTTTCCGTCCGACGATTTTTTTCCCCTTGGTGCCGTTAGTCAGCGCCGAGTAGTCTGTTACCTATCCGAGTATTCATAGACTATTTCCGACAGCTTCGGTCAGAGAGAATTTGGTTTGGGAGGGGACGGTCTTGGGCTGGCAGGAAGTACCCCTTACCGTTCTAGATTAAGGGCTGGGCGGATAGTATGGTGGGGGCGCTCGGTTACACACTTGGTATGACTGTCGCCTATTTGATAACGTGGACAGAGAGCGTTTCCCCCACGCTCTCGCCGCACGAGGAGTCTACCGGAAGGTCGCACGGACTTCTGAAGGGATGGTTTGAGGCCGAGACAAGCAGCGTAAGGGGGAGCCCTCATGATTGAGAATCTTCACGGTGCCAGAGACGGTGACCGATACGATCGTGAACCACGCGAGCACGCTCTCGGGGGGATCTCGCTGAATCGTCCTGACTGGAAGCAGCGCTGGGCATCTCTTTGTCAACTTGGTTGTTCGAGCGATGTCATAGAATCCAAGGTCTTCCGCCTCCGAGAGCTTCAAGAGGCGGTCGGGCGTTATCATGTGACCGACTCCACTGGGGCGGATGTTCCTCAACCTAATCCCGACGATTTGGAACGTCTTCACGGAGAGATTCTGAGGCTCGATGAGAGTCTTTCGACATTCTCGAATTTCATGAAGGAAGTTCGACGAATGAATTTCTCCCCATCGCGGCTCGGACTGGAGTTTAGTGATCCGCTTTTCAGCTATTATTCGTCAGATCGCAGGTTAGCGGACTTCGTGGCATTTAAGGAGGAAGCGCCACTTCCTCCAGGCTACGATCACCTCCACTCAAATCTCTTCTGTAAGGAGATTGGGCGATATGTGGCGGAGATTAACATGCTTCTCGAGGGCCGCGTTGGAAATGCTGAACGAATTCCAAGTTTGGAAGACATCGAGCTCTTCATACGTATGATCATCGATCCTGTGGCGTACCTCTCATCATCGGAATGGATTGAGGTCGTTCACGTTTGTAGAGGGCTCACTGACGCTGGAATACTCACGCCCGTGAGGTTCCTTGATTTTGCAAACTCTCTCGTTGTGCGAGAACACGCGACTGGACCGACAATTGAAGTGGTCTGTGGGTCTCTCTCCTCGCTTCGAGGAGAGTTTGCTCCAGAGGCGGATGAATCCCTTTTTCGGCTTGGGGTATCACTCGCGCAGAAGCGAAGTTGGAGTGATCTATTTGAACGCCCAATGATATCTACCCATACGATAACCGAGTTCGGCTATCTCTCAGAGCTGCTCCACCGAGCAGCGGATTTTAATGTGGAGAGGCGAGAGAACCGGAGGGTTATCATGTCGAGGCTTCTTCACCATCACGCGATCCTCTTGCCTGGGGCAAGTGAGGACACATGGTATAGCGAGGGTACCGCGCGTATGCAGGCTGCGATGATAAAGATCATGGAGCACGATCCGGCTGACTTTGCTATCGAGTCTCTTCATGCAGCTCACCGTGTGTTGTGGAGGAGGTGGGAAGACCTGGGACACCTCTGGAGAGGTGCGACTCTCGGGGTAGGATTCGGAGATCCCTCGGTGCAGCACACCTTCCTGAGTTATATTCTCCAAGACCGGTACGCGGTCGGTGCGCTGAAAGGAATCCTATCGGAGGGCGCCACTGCGTTAGTCGCGAACACCCATTTGGTCGGGGGGCTACGGCAGATCCTGAGGGATAGGAGATGCGGGACTAAGGACGGAATTTTTCACGACAACGCCCTGCGCGCGCTTGAGTTGTTGGAACATGCTGGTTCGCTTGGCCTAGCCGCTGCTCCTGAGGTGCTCTCCTTGCTCGGCATCTGGGCGTGCGAGATTCCTTGGTTGGGAAGGCTGATATCGGCTCCGTGGCCGTGCTCGATGGACTCCGCTAGTGGCGTCCGGCGTAGAGCGCGAGCGCTCGTCTCGCGATGGGAAGCAAAGTACGGTCCCCTCACTCCCGCAATTCAGTCGAAGCTCGCCCGATACGATGCCAGGTTGAACTCCTAGAGAGCGCCCGAATTCACTGGCACGCTGTACCTTCTTTGAGTTTAATCACATGTTCAAACGTACTCGGCAAATAGCTTTGAATCATGGGGTTAGCCAGTGGATTTAAAGGTTCAGGGTATAAGAGAGTTTTTTTGGGATGTAGAGCAACGGGTAGCCGCGGCAGCCCTATTGGGAACATTTGATCAGGGAGCAGTCAGGTCTATTCTCAACCGCTTTGGTTGCACTGTTAGCGAGAAGGAATTATCCCTAGATGCAGTGACTTCGTCGATGAAAAGTAGCAGTTTACGGGATGTTCCGATACGGAAATTGACTCGCGCTATTAGTCGTGACCACTCGGAACATTTTGAGACATTTTACAGGCTGGTAACATTTAATGATGGAGGAGGCTTAGTAGACCAGAGCAAGTTTAGCGAAAGGCTTAATAGGTATCTTGATGAGCCGAATCTTTGGGTCATTGGGTGCACAATCCCGAGAGTGTGGCACATAGTTGCAGAGGATGCGCATTCCGACGCTGCCGATCACCGATTCCGAAATGAACCGATCACTTATTCCGATATGAGCCGATCGGAGCGAAGCGACGTATGGTA
>JBDLRS010000025.1:0-19484 GCA_039799965.1 Pseudomonadota bacterium | reverse complement strand
CTTACAAGGAACTGGCCGGGCGAGACACAGATTTAATTGATGTTTCAGAGCTTAGAGCGGGCTATAACAATTAAAGGCACTCGGATTCTCGCTACGCTCGAACAAGTGCTTTAAACGTTATGTGGGTAACGAAATGCTAAAGCAAGACATCATCGGGGTATGGCAACTGGTTTCGTGCGAAGGTAGAAGTTCCGACGGTCAAAGCTTTCTTCCTTACGGCGCTCGCCCAACCGGCAAACTCATCTACACTCACGATGGACACATGTCGGTTATTTTGATGGATTCAACACGACCTCGTTTTCTCTCGGAGGATATTTCCCAAGCAAGTTCGGATGAGGTCTCTTCTGCGTTTCGAAGCTTTGATGCGTATTCCGGCCTCTGGGAGCTCGACAGCAAGTCAGGGAAAATAGATCACGCCATCGAAGCCGGTCGAATACCGAACTGGGTCGGCGCAATCCACCCTCGTTTCATATCGCTATCCGAGGGCCTTTTGAGCCTGACAACCGATGAGTTTACGATGGGGGGCCAGACCTGGCGTGTTTACGTCTCGTGGCGACGCCCACATAACAATAGAATGGTGGCGGATCGCTGAGGCGCCCGCACATAGCAACGTTATTCATTCTCATGACAACGCGCCCCCTTCGATTTAGTCAGCATTTTCAGGATGTCTTTAGCCGCCGTGGTCGAGTTGGATGCTGTTTGGTCCAGGACTCTAAAGGAGATGTCGTCTTGGGATGCGGAATTGATCGGGCAACCACACGAGTCCGGCCGATGTCCACTTTTAAAATCATTAACTCGATGATCGCTCTGGACTCCGGAGTGACAGATGTTTCAGAAGAGATCGATTGGGATGGAGGGCCGGCCTGGAGTGATGAGCTCAAGACCCGGTTAAACCTAAAGAAGGCTTTATCGGGCTCTGCGCTCTGGTACTTCCAGATCCTCGCACGTCGGATTGGACTGAATCGATATCGCCATTACTTGAGCCAATGCGGATATGGCAATGCTCAGTGCGGAAGTAAGGTCGATAACTTTTGGCTAAATGGAAGCCTGCTTATTAGTCCCGTTGAACAACTTGAGTTCATATCGAGATTTGCAGAGGGACAGCTCCCATTTTCTGGCTCGATAATATCGGCCGTTCGAGAGATGCTCGTACTTGGGCGAAGGACAGCCGATGTACTTACAGGTAAAACCGGCTATGCGGATTCAAACGGAGAGCACTTTGGGTGGTTTGTAGGGTGCTTGGACTCGACAGAACAAAGTCTCAAGGTCGTTACCCTTTTAGAGATGTCCGGTGTATCCCAGTTGCCCGAGAGGCGAGAGATAACCGAGGAATGTTTGCGGCTGTGCTCGATTGCAACCTCGTAGCAGGTCGGTGAATAGCTGGTTCTGCTAGTTTAACCTTCACCAGCAGAGGTTCTGCTGGACGCATATCCGAATCCAGTGTAAACTTTCTTTGTGAATCCAACTATTTACTCAGAAGCCCCTTATCGTTTTTTCTTCTTCTCAAGAGAAGAGGTGAGGCCCCATGTGCATGTGATATCATCGAAGGGAGAGGCTAAGTTTTGGCTTGAGCCTGTAGTAGCGCTGGCAGACTCAGCTTTCCACTGAGGTATCTGGTAGCCCCCCAGATGCGCTTTAACGCATCCATAAACTCAGGGTCGCTCGCGTATCGACTTCGCCCCTGGCTTGCGCCTTTTCGTCTTATAGCCCGACAGCAAAAGACGATTCAGGTAGTTACGTTTTAGACCCGTCACAAGCTCAAGGTGGTCAAGATGCGCACTCTTCTGCGCCTTCGTAGACTTCCCATAAACCTTCCTAATCGCCTGAATCAGCTCACGTTTAGAACTAAGCGTCATCGCTAGTACCCCACTTAAATGCCTTGAAACATTTGTGAGGCAACCACTCGCCTATTCGATGCTCAATACCGCTCTTTCCTTTCTTTTAATGTGAGGCATATCGGGCAGCTTTGCATTATGCAACATTGACGATCTTCGTTGCATATCCCTTTAAATATGTCCGACGATTTATTTTCGAAATTTAACATTGATCCTGAAAAGCTTTCAGAGTTCTTAAAGGGGCTTCAGATCCCACAAATCCCTTTAAGCGCAATTGAGTTACCGCAATTGCAAGTAGGGCATCAATCCACAAGGCGCGAGACAGATTGTTTACTGGACATTGATGCACACCTAATTGAGAGGCCAGCAATAACAACACCTCCTACATGCTTCACTCGAACGAGTTGGTCCATGCCTCAAAGAGAATTTCAAGAATTCGTTAAGTTTTTAACATTGATAGATGGTAAATCACCTTCCACTCTATCAGATGTAGATATTAACGGCGTTACTGGCTCAAGTTTTCGTGGTACGTCTTTCCTTCTTTTAATAGCGTCTCTTTATTGTACGGGTGCAGCATATTCGATTCGAGATTTTTCGGCACATAATCCAGAATATTCTGGGGAAATTGATTTTCGATATCCATTAGCTTCCCCTGATAAAATAATTGCCGGAAGATCATACGCTAACAAATATATTGATTCTGATGGCAGTTTAGTTAAGGGATTCGTTGATCAAGAATCTGCTATCTTCGATCGAGTATTAAAAGATAATAATCATACAGCGATAAGTTTTTTACCGATGCTTCTCCAGCCTATATTGATTGCCTTTGATTCAGACGCATCTAATAGTGATGATCACAAACAATATGAAGGTGTTCAGTATAATCCTATCCCGAATTCAGCAACTTTAAATTTGATAGCGTGTTTGACTGGCTTAACTTTAGAAGAATTCCGAGTTCGCTTTCCAATATTAGCCAGAAAATTCAGTTAAAGACGGTGCCTAACAAAAAGATCGAAAAGATTTACGCCCTTAAAGTGTTTTGCCTTGATTAAGATTCGTTTGGGCGTAAACTTTTCATCCAAACGTTCTACGCTTAAGGACCCAAATCTATGTTTACTGGAATCGTTAAAGGCAAAGGCACTGTCTAACATGTCGAAGAACTTTCGGGACTGCTTCGTATCCGAGTAATGCTTCCAGAGAATTTAGAGTTGGGCCTAGAGACCGGCGCCAGCGTTGCCGTGGATGGCGTATGCTTAACCGTTACTGAGCTTCGAGACCGTTGCTGCAGCTTTGATGTGATGCAGGAGAGTCTTGCCAGAACCACGCTTCACAACGTAAAGGTGGGGACGGTCGTCAACGTTGAACGCGCTGCCAAGGATGGCGCCGAAATAGGAGGTCACCCTATCTCTGGCCATGTTGATTGCACCGCCAAAGTTGTCCAGATTCAAACACCAGACAACAACCGCGTCCTTACCTTTGAGATCCCAAAGGAGTGGATGCGATATATTTTTCCTAAGGGTTACATAGCGCTCAACGGAACGAGTTTAACTGTAAGCGGGGTTAACAAAAGTGCGGGCATATTTGAGGTCTGGTTTATTCCTGAGACTCTTCGACTCACGACTTTTGGCGAGAAGCGAATCGGAGATCTGATTAATCTTGAGATTGAACGAGGCACTCAGGTAGCGGTGGATACTATGAGAGACTTTCTCGAGGAACGTCTTGGAAAAGTTCTCCCTGTACTCGAGGAGATTCTGGCAAGAGCTGGAACAAGCGTAGAACAATTGGCTGGTCCTGAGGCTCCGGCGTTGCCGCCGCCCGGGGCAGCCTAACCGTTATCTCGTGTGCTCGGTGATAAAATCTCTGATGGTCAATTGAAGGGGAGTCGCTCCTACGTCGAGTGAATTGATGTGATCCGCCCCTGGAATTACTACCAGTCGAGGGGGCTTTGCTGCCACACGCGCGAGCTCTGACGCCATTCGAACCGGTACTATCGGATCCTGCGCTCCGTGAATCATCAAGATCGGCACCTGTATGTTAGCGATCTTTCGGTCGTTCTCGAATCGTTTCGGGAGGAGTGGCCACACGGGAAGATACGGATAGAGGTGTTTAGCCATATCCCACGTGTTTGTGAAGGTGCTCTCCGTGATGAGGCACGCGACCCGCGCCTGTTGAACGAGTTCAATAGCCACGGCGCCGCCCATAGAGCATCCGTACGAGATCACCTTCTCGGGAAGATATCCGCGCTCCTTAGTGATATGGGTGTACGCCGCTTGGGCGCTCGCGTAGACGTTCGCCTCCGAGGGGATGCCAGAGCTTCGTCCATAGCCCGGGTAATCGAAGGTGAAAAATGACTGCCCCAACGTAGTGAAGAGGTCGTAGTGGGTTCGAAACTTGGTGATGTTGTGTTTATTGCCGTGTGTAAAGAGCACCACGGACTCTGAGCCGTTATCGACGAATACCCCATCGAGGCGCATCCCGCTCTCGTGACCGAATTGAATACGCTCGTGTGGGATCCCGACGAGTCCGCCGTGGTCTTCGGCGGTTGGTTTGAATGTTAGTTTTCGCTCAAGGAGACGCAGCACGCCGTCGCACCTATAAACCTAAATTCGGCAGTTGCGGGTCTGAAAATGGCGCATCTGACTAAAATCACTTTGTCTTTTGAATTTTCGGTGCTCACCCTGACGGTGCCAGGGTTGCGCCTCTGAAAAGTTCAAAATACTTCGTGCTTTTAGCGAGCTGCACCATTTTTATCCTCCTTAACTGCCGAATTCAGGATAAAAAAGGAGCGTGTGGTTCTCACACGCTCCTCCCAGTTTACTCGGGGTTGGCCCGAGTTGTCTGCACTAACAGTAGTGGAAATCGTCCCGAGGGGAGTTGATCTCTTCTTCTGTAGTAGCCTCTTGGTGTTTACGCCTCAGGAGCGGCGTGCTCAACCATGGCGCTAGCATCCGCCGCGACCATCTCCTCGATGTTCTTCGGCCAGAGGCAGATAACGTCTTCGCCCGGGATCTGGTACACGCCAAGCTCATCGCCGTCACGACGGAAGCCGTAGCGAACCGCTCCACCGTTATCTCGGAGGAGGTCACGAGCGGTCTTGTCTTGACCGCTGAACCAGAGCTGTTGGTAGCGCTCAAGCAAAGAGTTGTCGTCGAGGAGCTCTCGATCCAACATGGCGAGACATCGGGTGTCGATATTGACCTCTCCGAGGAGCTCGGTTGCGTCCTTCACCGCTTCAGCGGAGCCAAGAGAGTCTCCCTCTGGATGAACAACGATAGTGTACGCGAACGGATCGCGCTCAATACGGTAGGTTCCACGGGTAACCGAGATAACCTTTCCACCGAATTCCCGAATGACTTGGTTCTTAACCTCTGGGCCTTCGTCCAATACAGCCGCCATCTTGTCGATGAACTGGCCGTTAGCCAGCATGAACTGATCAATCAAAACGAGGTCGCCGCTCTCAATTGAGATCCGCTCTCTCTGATTGCCGCTCTCAGCGCTTTGTCGGGGATGTCGTCGTGAATGTCTATCTCCACGACCTCGTCCGCGGCCACGTCCGCGGCCGCCACGGTTTGAGTGCCTTTGATTGCCTCTCTCTCTTCTCATACGAGGTGAATTCCTATGTTAGTTAAATTTTGAATCAATACTTCGCGCCATGTCGGGGCAGCTAACGGGCAGCAATGCTAAAGCTGAAGCAGCGTTGAGCAGCTGACTCATGGGTGATTTTTCAGAATGTTCTCGGTAAGCGAGTTGTAGTCGGAGACTGGAAAATCTCTTCGCGCACGTACGTACCAATTCTAAACGTCACCACATGTGGCCGGCTCGTATTCTCTAACGTGTCAACGAGACGGCTGAAAAAGCCCCTAAATGGCTGTAACCATTGGCAGCATAGCAGATAGAAACCAAGGTGTCACACATATTCTAAGTGTCCTAGGATATTATAGTTCCCGGCTTTTTCCGGCTTTGTGGGATGGACGCTTTGGGGAAATGCCATCAACCGTTAAGATCGGGCGAGGTCGCGTCGATAGTAAAACTCAAGTTGGTAGTGCCCATGAGAGGCGCTGAAGGAGCTCTTAAGCGGCATCAGGCGGTGTGAATAGTGTGGGCCTGATGTTCTCAAGAGTCCCTTGTAGGCCCCCCCTAAAAAGGGGGCCTCTTTTTTTCGAATAACATCGACGTGAGTGGATATGCACCAATCTGAGTATGAGGCATCGGTCGGAGCTCAAGTACCGGCAATCGGGCTTGGGCTGTGGTACGACGCGGAGAGGTTGATCCTTGAGGGTATCTATCTTGATGAGGTGTCCGCGTATCGAGCTCGAAGGAGTTGGATTAAGACCTTCGAGCTGAACTTCCTTCTTGAGGAGATCCATGACTTCAAGGTGAAGGTGGTATTCGACAGGGATGAGGGTCGTTATCATGTTCAATGTACATTCACGAGCGCGTGCGGTCGGTACGCTTTCTGGCGTCTCACCCATCACCAAGCGCCCGAAGTTCAGTTCACCTTGGAGACAGCACATCTTCCTCATATGACATCGGTGCGTTTCCTAGATGCCGAGGTAGAGCCCGAGAGCGATCTTTTCGTTGCTCAAACTGACCAGGTTGAGGGGAGCGATGTGGATGAGGCAAAGCTTGGATTCCTAGGCGAGGCTCTGCGGTTCACTCGTCGCAAGGCCCGCACGTGCTATCGCGTGGCTCGAAGTTTCGTGTTTCGCCTCGGGAGCTAACAGGGTGGTTACAGGTCATACAGGGATCGGCTCTTACGTGGGGCAATAGCTCGGTGTATCGTGGAGCCAGCGGGGGATAAGAGAGTGGCGACGAAGGGACCGGATGGTCAGCACATCATAGCGGCTGGAGAGGTCGGAGCCTTCTCGGTGTGCCCCATGTCCTGGAAGCTCAAGTGGATCGACAAAGAGCGGGGGCGCCAGGAATTATCAACCGTGTTAGGTCAACAGCTTCATCAAGATTGGTCATCGATCTTTGAGGAATCGTTGATCTTGGGACGTTGGATTCGCTATCTTGCGGCTCTGATCACGAGCGCTGCTGTCGTATTTTTATTACTTCATCCCGTCGACGCTCCGATAACCGGGCTCCTCTCGATATCGATTCGAAACAACGGCCTTCATTTGGTCGTGCTCGCCGCCTTTACCCTTCTCGTTATTCGCTCGTTTCTTAAAGCCGCTCGTAAACGACATCGTGACTCAGGATTCATGGTTAATCAGGTTGCCGTGGCGATGGAGGGAAGCTCCATCGTGCCGGCGCGAGAGTATATCTCCCAATCGCAAGGCCTTGCCGGAAAGCCAGACGCTCTGGTCCAGGAAGGGGAGGACTTAATCCCCGTTGAGCGAAAGCCTCTCGGGAAAAAACTGCGAGATCGGTATGTGGCGCAGCTCTTAGTCTATATGCGGTTGGTGGAGGAGTTTGAGGGGAGGAGGCCTTCAAAGGGATACTTGCTTCTTGGTCCGGAGTGCCGACGGGTCACAATAGATAATTCTGAAGCTAAACAGCGATGGCTAGCGATGTTGCTTGAACAGATGCGACGCGTACTTGATGGAGGTGAAGCGCGAGCAACGCCTCATCCTGCCAAGTGTTCGAAGTGTGACGTTCGCGCTCGATGTCCTGCCGCAGCGGTGGCTCCAGGAGAGGCTACGAAGCGATAGTCTCTCCCTCTGGGAAGGCAGCTCCTCGAAGAAACTCATCGACCGCCATCCGTTTTTTGCCCTCAAGTTGGAGGTCTGTGATGCACAGAGCGCTGCCGTTCGCGCACGCTATCTCAAGGCGGTCACCCTGCGCGTACACGATAGTTCCTGGAGCGACTAGCGCAGGATATGTCCGGCGTGATTCGCTCGCAAAGAGGATCTTAAGACGCTTCTCCCGCCACACGGTGAAGCACCCGGGCCAGGGAGAGAAGGCACGCACGGCGAGCGCGATCTCGCGCGCGGGTAGGTTCCACCGTATGCGGCATTCCTCGGTCGTAATCTTTGAGGCGTAGGTAATCCCTTCAGTTGATTGTGGGACCGCACGGAGATCGCCGCTCACGATTCCGTGGAGCCCCGCCACAAGGTGCGAGGCTCCCAGCGAGGCGAGCTTGTCGTGAAGGGTCGCTCCCGTGTCGGCTGGCGTGATCGGGATTTTTAGTCTCTGATACACAGCTCCGGTGTCGAGCCCCGCATCCATCTGCATGAGGCATACGCCTGTCTCTGAGTCTCCAGCTTGAATCGATCGTTGGATCGGAGCCGCGCCCCTCCATCGAGGTAGGAGCGAGGCGTGAATATTCACGCAGCCGTGCGTTGGAAGGTTGAGCACCTCGACTGGAAGGATCTGACCGAACGCGACCACAACGCCGATGTCGAATGGACCGTGCGCCTCAAGGTTAGCGCGAAGTGAGGCGAACTCCTTGCGCAGCGAGGTCGGTTGAAAGATCGGGATGGCGTGTTGAAGAGCGAGCTGCTTGATGGGAGACATGGAGATCTTGCCTCCACGACCAGAGGGACGATCGGGTTGCGTGAGTACCGCTCCAACTGATACGCCACGCGATTCGATGAGAGCGCGTAGGGCAGGAACTGAAAAATCGGGAGTGCCGAAGAAGAGGACGTTCATCGGACTAGGCTCGCTCTTGGAAGGCATAATCGTTCTTGACGCACCAACGGCGGAAGAGCTGCTTCTTGAGTCGACTGAGATGGTCTACGAACAGTACACCGTCGAGGTGGTCCATCTCATGTTGGACGCAGAATGCTACTACATCCTCTGCTTCGAGCTGGAATAGGTTCCCGTGTCGGTCGTGTGAGGTTATCGTTACCGTTTCGAATCTCTTAATTGAATCTCGATAATCAGGTATGCTCAAGCATCCCTCATCGGAGGTCACAGAGCGCCCCGATGATACAAGTTTCGCGTTGATCATCTCGAGGCGTTGTTGGTGGATATGTGTCGAGGGATCTTTGTTACTCAGTGACGTGATACGTGGGGCGGGTAGTCCCTCAATCGAGAGGTCCATGATAGCGAGGCGCTGCGTGCTGCCAACTTGCGGCGCCGCAAGTCCGATTCCGTTGGCGGCGACCATCGTCTCGTACATATCATCAAGGAAAAGGTGAAGCTTCGCGTCGAACGTCTCAACGGTAGCGGTCGTAGCGCGCAGAATCGGATCAGGTATAATTTTCAAGTCTAAAATCGCCATGGTGTTAGTAGACCAAACTTCGAGGGATCTGTCACTTCGCGCGGGGAGTTCTCCGTTCTGCCGTGTCCGCCGAGGTCGCTGGAGCAGGTTTCACCAACTTAGCCTCTTTCGATTTGTCCCATGAGGCGGCTTCTGCGATACTTACGGTATGGCTGAGATGTCCCTCAACGAGGCCCAACTCTTTCGTCTGCTGGTTGGGTTTTTTGGAAAAGACCGCGTTCTCTTTAGTATGAGTGTACGCGCGGTATGCGGTGGAGATCTATCTTCCTTGTCTCATACGCTTGATGAGGAAACGAGGGCATGGGCCGAGCGGAATAGGTGTCTTTTTACCGTGGTGGACGCCGAGGATGACCCGAGGATGGTCGTCGAGTTTGAGCCTGACTTTTCAACCTTCATCGAAGTAGACCAGTTAGAGCGAAAGAGCCGCCTTCCCGCGGTATTGAAAGCGAGCGGTGTTCAGTACCTGACTATCACAGGGGAAGAGATGGGGGAGATACTGAATCCCAACGGCACCATCGGTCTTGTCGATGTTCTTAAAGATAGGTTTGGCATAGAGGACACTACGGATCCCCTTGATGAGTAGGTGAGGCGTGTCCGTCTCGCTAACAAGTTGCCCTCTCTCGTTTTTTATCCCCTTGGCCCCGACATTACGGAGCAGGGGAGATCCTCTCGAGGGCGGTTACTTCCTCCCCATTTTCTGGTAGAAAGGAGGCATCTCGTTGCTTACGGTATTTAATTGTGGCTGGTTCATCGCCAATGAAGAGGCTTCTCTCTCCTACAGTCCTCCTGGCAGGTTCGGTCCTTACCAGTGTCATGGGTGCGTTCGTTACCGTGTTGCTTGGTGGGCAAGAAGCGGTTCGGAGCACCGTGCAGCTCGCCGTGTTCCCGATCCTCCTGTTGTTTCTGGGCGGACTTACGATAAAAGGGGTTGGGATACCTCGGGTCCTTGTGGGGCTTTCGGCCATCGGTGTGCTTTGCGGCGCTATCGTTCGTTACTCAGACGTTGGGCTGCAGGATGGCGCGTACGGTGTGGCGCGCTTTGAGGGGGATGCGTTGGAGAGTAAGACGAGGATCTTTCGTGATAACGTTCGCCGCTTCGTTAGCGGAAATGGCTCTCCCCAGGTTGGCGTTATCGGGGCTCATGTCGCTCGGGAGGAACATGCTCGAGCGGTCTTGAGGGAGCGTCCGCAGCTCGCGGGTGTTTTGTGGGGGGATGAGAAGTGGGTAAACATCTCATCTCGACCCTCCTCGCCACTTTCGTTGCGCGAGATGCCCGCAACGAGTTACGCGCGCCAGCGGCTTCAAGAGCTAGGTATCACCGATCTTTGGCTTATAGACAAAGCTCCAATAGTCGGGCTTTCCAAGGGGCTTGATGCCGCGACCTTTGAATTCGTGGGTCGGTTCATTCATGCCGCCTCGATCTCAGGTCCTCTGATGCATGGCGCCTCGGTATCTCCCGAGTTTGAACACATCCTCCAGCGCGCCTCCTCCATGCGTGCCGGATGGAGCGCGAGCGACCATTTGGCGGCGCCTAAACTTATGCTTGGAACGTACTACCTCGTACGGGCGCTCTCTGGTCGAGAGTTAGAGTGGGGAGATCTTCGGTGCGCTGAGGCTACGCTGCGCTCCGCGCGTCTCATCGTCAACAAAGGTCGGAATCCTACCCTCAAAGCGGCGGTATATAGTAACGAGGCGGTTGTTCGAATTCTGATGGCGTCGCGGAGCGCCAAGTCCGCAAAGATGATGAAGGAGGCGCGACTCCGTTTAAAGCAGGCCTACCTCACCAAAAGAGATTCTCAACTTTCCAATCTTGAGCCTCGGTATTGGGACCCTATCGTCGCCAACATGACGGCATTGGGGATGGAGATGCCAAAGCTCACAAAATCTCGGAGAAGATAAATGGCTTCAACTATACCAACGTCCCTTCAAGAAACTAACTTCCCGTGGCTCGGTGAGCGGTATGTCGGGAAGGTTCGAGATAGTTATGTCCGTGACGGAGTCAGAGTGCTGATCGCGACCGATCGACTGAGCGCTTTTGACAGGGTCATCACGACGGTACCGGGCAAAGGACAGGTTCTGACGCAACTCGCAAAATTCTGGTTCGAACGGTGCGCCTCTGTCGTTGAGAATCATGTTATCGATGTTCCCGATCCTTGTGTCATGGTTGGTCGTGAGGTCTCGATTATTCCCGTTGAGGTTGTGGTTCGTGGATATGTCGCGGGAAGCGCATGGCGGGATTACGTCGCGGGTAATGTGGTGAGTGGGGTGAAGTTACCAGCGGGGCTTCATGAATTCGAGAAGCTTCCGACCCCGATCGTGACCCCATCCACAAAGGAGGCGTTCGGTAAGCACGATTTGCCGATCTCCGAGGGGGAGATCGTGGCAAAAAATATCGTGAGCGCCTCGCTCTGGGAGCAGATTCGAGAGACCGCCTTGCGGCTGTTTGAGGTAGGCACGAGGGAACTCGAGGGGCGCGGTTTGTTGTTCGCTGATACGAAGTATGAGTTTGGGCTACTCGATGGTCGCCTTGTACTGGCGGATGAGATTCATACGTTGGATTCATCGAGGTTCTGGGTCGCTTCTTCGTACGAGGCTAACCTTCGGGCCGGAAAGGGTCCGGAGATGCTCGATAAGGAGCCTATCCGTCGCTGGCTGATGGAGAAAAACTTCAAAGGGGATGGCCCCCTCCCAGCCATCCCAGATGACTATCGCATGGAGCTCGTGAGTCATTACACCAAGAGCTTCAAGATCATTACCGGTGTAGACTGTACGATCGAGACCTCAGATCCGCTTGCTCGGATTGAGAGCAATCTTCGAGCGTACTTTGATAGTAAACGCCCCTAGCGAGCAGGGGGGGGGAAAGTCCGTTGTGAGCGTTGTGAGAGTTTTTACGAAACGACGCGGAAACGACGAGAAAACCGGAGAGGCGTATCCACGACTCGACTGAGCTCGCCGAGGTCTGAGATACTTGTAGGATCGTTTCGGCAGCTCCAACGAAGTTGCGGTCGAACTATCGAAAGGCGCAACAGGAGATCATTTTTCACCACCCCACTAGCCGTGGTGGGCTCCTTCCTCGCCCACCGGGGCAAAGAGATAATCCACAAGCTCCTGACTTAACTCAGGTGGTCGCTCGTTTTCTGTGAGAATATTCTCAACGAGCGCCCGTTTGCGGATCTGTAGATCGAGTATCTTCTCCTCAATTGTTCCCTGCGCTATCAATCGATAGGCGAACACTGGGTTCTGCTGCCCAATCCGGTGCGCTCGACAGATAGCTTGCGCCTCTACGGCCGGATTCCACCAGGGGTCGTACAGTATGATGGTGTCGGCGCTGGTAAGATTTATCCCTACTCCGCCAGCCTTTAAACTCATCAGAAAGAGTTTGCTCTTGCCGGATTGAAAAGCCTTTATGGCACCTTCGCGATCGGTAGTCTCACCGGTTAACATCGAGTACGATATGCTCCGTTTTTGCACCTCCTGTTCGATCAAGCCAAGCATCGAAGTAAATTGCGAAAAGACCACAACGGATCGCCCCTCTGATAGGAGTTTCGGCACTAACTCCATTAACACCTCAAGCTTGCCGGATCTCTTTACCTTTCTCGCCGTAGCAGTTTTTACCAATCGTGGATCGCAACATACCTGACGGAGCTTTAATAGCGCATCAAGAAATTCTATGTGCGAACGCTTTGCTCCTTTACTACGGAGTGCCTCACGCACCTTCTTCGTCGTTAACTGCCGAATAGTTTCATACAGATCGAGCTGATCTCCCTCAATCTGGCAGGTATGGGTGATCTCAGTCAGCGGCGGTAAGTCCTTTACTACGTCCACCTTGGTACGTCGCAAAACAAATGGTTTAATCCGCTCAGCTAAATGATTGCGCAGCCTAACATCTCCTTCCTTCTCAATCGGTTTGCGATACACCTGATTAAAAGTTTTGTGGGAATAGAGAAATCCAGGCATCGTCAAATTAAAGTGTGCCCAGAGATCCTGCAAATTGTTCTCCAGTGGGGTGCCGCTAACTGGTATCTTTAAACGCGCCTTTATTGCCAGCGCGGAGACATATGAGGCAGTCAATGGATTTTTAATCGCTTGCGCCTCATCAAATAAAGCCAAGTTGAACTGGATGCTCTGTAAGATATCGGCGTCTCTTTGCAGCAATGCATATGAGGTCACAACTACATCCGCCGCCGCTAATACCGATACGTCTTTGCAACGATTGGCACCGGTCGCCTGATGCACCTTGAATTCAGGTGCGAACCGCGCCAGCTCTGCCGTCCAATTCGGTACTACACTCTTAGGACAAACAACTAAGTTAACACCATTTCGACCCGCGCGCCGCTCTAGTACCATGAGCGCTATTAACTGCACCGTTTTACCCAGCCCCATATCATCAGCTAACACACCCCCCAGCTCAGCCTGTACTAGGGTAGAGAGCCAAGCTAATCCGTGCTGCTGATAGTCACGCAAAGAGCCGGCGAAACCGAGCGGCTCTGAAACAGACGTGGGCTTTTCTAACCGAGCGATCCGCTCTCTAAGGATCTTTATCTGCTCACTGGACTGCCACCGACCACAGCTTTCGTTTAAGGCGTTCTCTAAGGCGTAGGCAGAAAACCGATTAAACCTTAAAACATCACGATTCTCTGGGTCGGAGAGCTCCCTCATCACACTGAGAAGCCTGTGTAGCCGCTTACGTTCAAAACTAATACTGCGATCCCGCAGCATCACCACCACGTCTGTAGCCCTGCTATGTGTAATATCCGCTATTTGGCTCGGCGCCTTCTTTAAGAGACTTACTAATAAATCCCCCAGATCAAACGGCTGCCCATGCGCCTCAACATGTAACTTTGCCTCAAACCACTCAGAGCCCTCCTCTTCCTGATCAACTAACTCACCTTCGATATCGTCACTATTAATAGCGTACGGCATCAGCTCCAGCGGCGCATCAACCTCCCACCCATCGCTTTCAGCGAGCCGCATTAACTGTCTTACCACGTTTAGTACGAGCCGTTCATGACTGAAGCTGTGCGACCGCACTGTGTACAACCCGTCCTCTTTGTGGTTGCTGTACCAAAGTGCCTGTTCGCAAACACACCCCCCTACATCGACCAGCTTTTTTATAGCCTCTCGCTCAAAGCGCAGGTCTCTCTGCAGTTTTCTTGTTGGTTTGGAGGGATCCGGCAAGACCGTTCTTGGATCCACGTACTTTACCTCACAATCTCCATACTGAAAAACCTGCCGGATCAGATACACCTTACGTTCGCTCTCCTCTAATCGAACTACCGCCACATTATTGGCTGAACTGTCCTGATCAACGGGCCAGCTGAGATAGGTTTGATCGATCTCCGAAGCGAATACAGAGACCTTAACCTTAGGCTGACACGTAATGACCTCATCACAAGGCAGCTCAACATCTTCAAGTCCAGCTATCGGCAGCCCTTTCTGGCGCAGATGTAACGCTAATGAGGCGCTCTGATCCGCCTTGAATCGTGGCAGCAAAAGCCAGTCGCTGATCGCACCTTTAAAATCATGCGCTATTACCCTGCCAATCTGATGCGTTGTAAGGTTCAAATAAAGCAGGTCCGGAGTCGCTTGTAGCAGCTGCAAACCTGCGGGCAGCCCGTCTACAATCACTGCGTTACGCGAGCCGGAAGTACCTTTGCGCCAACCGAGTTTAACTGAGATATCGAGTCCTAGACTAAGCTTGCCCCTTGTTGATGAGAGCAGACACCGATCGGCTGCGATAACTTTAAGCAGCAGATCACTATTCGATGGGCCAGGGGCAACCGTTGAAGGGCCGTATCGCGAAACGGTTCCGGCACTAACGAGCTGACCAAAACCAACCAGAAACTCGGAGTCCTCAGCAGTTAACGTGAGCCTCCCTGAATCCACGGCTTGCTGTAAACTCATCAGCCCTTGGATACGTTCGTGACCCTGGTGCTGCTCCAGGACTAAGGGGACAACTTCCCAATCAAAGGTGCCACATCTGGATCTGTTTAAGCCAATGGAGAGGGCGTAAGCTAATTGGTAGGTAGAGCTCGCACTACCGGATTCAGAGAGCCTCTTCGTGCTTACCAGATTATCGAGACGCCGACTCATGTTATCGGGGAGCGACCTGAAACTATCATCAGTCAGTGCCACCTTTGACGATCCTAGCACCGCATTCAAGTTCGCAACGTCCTTACGTGCATGAGAGTCGCTGGGGGTACCGTTCATAAAGTTGTTGATATTCTCCGCCCAATTGGAGTTGGCTAGAGCTTTAATCAGCGATACTAAGTGGCCGCACCTCGGGCTGCTCGAACATGAGCACTGCGAATAAAAACCAGCATACGTTCCATCGCTTGTAGCATTCAGGGTGAAAATAGTGACATATTGACGGCCATCAAAGATCTTGGCTGACAAGGTAATCTCAGTTGGACTGCAGCGAATAATCCCAATCTTCGAGAGAACAACACTCTGAGCCTCCCTCTGCCCTCGAGGCGTAGCCACATAACCACGCAAGAGTTCTCGGTGCTCTTTTAGAAAAACGTCTAACGCATCAAATATAGGCTGATACCCCACGATATCTGATGAGGGTTTCTCGAAGAGCCAACTATCGTTCATACAAACCACCTGCTACATAGGCTTGACCGGGCGAGCATACACTATTCCAGCCAGCCTATTCCAAGGGCAGTAACGTAGATTCTCTCGTTATGTACACGTTTCAAAGCAGTGGCGGCCCGATTGATGAAAAGAGCGCGACATTAAAGATAACCTATCGATAGCCTTGTGTTTTTGCATGCCTATCCAAGGGCGACCTCTACATGAACGGGGAACGGGACAGGTTGCGGCGCGTTGCGAATGAGCTTTCCTAGCAGGGTGGTGAAAAATGATTTCCTGTTGCGCATTTCGATAGTTTGACTGCAACTTCATTGGAGCCGCCGAAAAAATCCTCAACGTATCTTCGTGGATACGCCTCCGGTTTTTTCGTCGTCTCCGCCTCGTTTCGTCAAAACTCGCAAAATGCTCACGACGGAACCATTTTTCACCACCCTGCTAGAAAAGCGTTTTGCGTGCCTCACGGAGAGATGGGAGGTCTCTTGGCGAGGATATCGTCTCGAGTACTAAGTAAACAACATTCGGCAGTTGCGGGTCTGAAAATGGCGCATCTAACTAACATCACTTTGTCTTTTTAATGTTCGGTACTCACCCAGACGGTGCCAGGGTTGCGCCTTTCGAAAAGTTCAAAATACTTCGTGCTTTTAGCCATCTGCACCATTTTCATCCTCCTTAACTGCCGAATTTCAGATTAATTCAGAGGCATGCGATCCCTCCAAAGAGTTGGTCGTGATAGCCTCGTTTTTTTATCCTTCCCGCGTCATTTTCATCATGGATACGATGGAACGATGCCGATGTAGGAACATAGGGAGGAACGACACGATTCCTCACTCAGGCACTCGCTGTACATGCGCTCGTGGCCCGTGAGGTTCTCGCACCTGGTAGGGCCCCGGTGTGATTTTTCGATTGGTGGTTTTCGGGCCCGTACCTGCTGAATGTAGGGTTATGGTTTTCCGGTAAGATTTAGGACGGGCGCTGGGCTCCTGTCCAGGAAGCGATAGATGAGCAAACCCAACCTTTTGATAGGTCAATCCCGCTTTACCCGTCTCGCACTGTGGCTGTCACTGTGCGTCTTGGTTGGGTCGTATATCTGTCTTCCGGTCGCAGATCCTGACCTTTGGTGGCATATCACAGTTGGTCGCTGGATAGTCGCTCATAAGCAGATACCTGCCGTTGATATATGGAATATGTTCTCGAGTTCGCAGGTGTGGCGAGCGTACTCGTGGAGCAATGAGGTAATTCTAGCGCTGATCGATGCGTGGTGGGGAGGCGTCGGCCTCGCTATCGCTCAGGTCGTATTAGGGATCTCGTTGGTGGCTTGTTTGCAGTATGTGTGCGGGAGACTAAGCCGCGATTACTACATCGGGACTTTGATCGGCACGTACGCTACGGTCGCAAGCTACAATAACTTCACCCTTCGTCCGCAAGTGCTCGTATGGATCCTTTTCGCGGCGTCGATCCTCGTGGCTGATGAGATCTCGCACAAGGGGATCTCTCGGTGGCGTCTCGCGGGCCTCGCCCTGATCGGGTGCTTGTGGGCGAATACCCACCTTACCGCCGTGTTAGGCGTTGGGGCGGTGCTCTTATGGAGTGTGCAGGCCGCCGCCGGAGAGGTATCTCTTATGCGCGCCTTTAAGGCTGTCGGCGCTTTCTTTCTGGGGACACTCGTGACCCCCTATCTCGGAGGTGAATGGCTCACCTTCTTTGTAAAAGGGAGTCATCCGCTCAAATACCAAGCGATCTCGGAGTTTCAGCCCGCGACGATCTTACAGTTCTCCTCAGTGTTTGTTCTTCTCCTTGTATTTCTCCTACTCGTGGTCTCATACACTACGAGAGCCCTGCCGACCCTTGCGCGTGGTATCTTGGCGAGTGGAATGCTTTTGGCGGGGTTGACGGCGGTTAAGTTCATTCCATTCGCCGCGATCTCGTGGGCAGCCCTCTTCGCGGTATGGTGGCGAGAGTGCGGGGCAGATCATCGCTCGCGGGTTCATGATAATTTCGCTGAGGGGCTACTGGTCTCTAAGGAACGGTTCTGGAGCCTCTCTGCACAGACGGGAAAAGCGATGGTTTTTTTGACTCTGGCCATTGCAACGGTCAATATCACGCACCTTCTCCGAAAACCTCTTAATACCATGATAGTCCCCAAGACCGCCGTTGACTTCATCGAACAGAATAATCTGCCCCATCCACTTCTCAATGAGTTTAGTGCGGGTGGGTATCTGATGTATCGGTTCAGTGACACCGCTGGTATTCCACAACACAAAGTAGCCATAGACGGTCGAACGAACGTTAATCCGGATAGCATTTGGGAGATGTATCGCGCGAGTTTCACCGGAAAACCCTCATGGCACGATTTCATCGATAAGGTTCAGGCCCAGACCATTCTATGGCGTCAAGGCAGTCCGATGGTTTCCTTACTCTTGCTCTCTCCGGAGTGGTGTCGGGTATTTAGTTCCGGTACTGGAGACGAAGACCACGCGGTATTCATCAAGTTGGAGCTCTTGCGCTCGCGGAAGGGGGAGTTTACCTCCACTGATTGCGTTGCTGAGCAACCGTAGCCGTGGCCGTACCTCTCTGGTCCATTCGACGAGCGGCCAGAATCGGCGGTTTATGGGAGAGGCCGGGAGGGTAGGGGGTCTCCCTATTTCAATACGTTGGTTCTTTTGTAGCTCAAAAAATAGGGCTGTATCCCTAGCCCGTTATCCTCGATTAGACGTAAAAGCGTGGTTATTCATAAAGAAGGTTACCACGTTTGCCGTCCCAGACTTCAAGAGTTCCAGGATGTTGCGTACGTGGGCCGCCGACGGGGGAGTTTTTAGAGAGGTGATGTATGAGGTTCCTGAGTTATCTCTTTGTGCTTCTATGTGTGGTCACTGGTTCCGTACGCGAAGTTTGCGCCGAAAGCCCTAAGGAGGTGGCACCATGGGAAGAGGCGTGCCGTTACCATCGATCGCCTCGCTACTTTGTGAGGGATTCGACGCGCTATTGCTTTCGACAGCCCGACCAGAAACGATGCCAAGTTCAAGCCCAAACGTACTTTGAGCGCTGCGGCTTTTCCGGGGACTTCCAAAAGATATCAAACCGGATGAGCGCCCGTATGCTCTTGGTCCTTGCGCTTAGTTCGGTTCGTTCGGTACACCAATTGGACCTATAGCGCTGAACCTCGGCGGTTCAGCTCACATAAGAGAGGAAAATGTATGAGGGGTTTGCGTACCGGTTGGCTTTTGGGCGCATGTGTAGCGAGTGTAACCTTTGGTTGTGTTGGAGAGGCGACCCCTCTTTCATCGGAGACGCGGCCTACAAATTTTGCCGAGTGCGCGGCTGCTGGGGGCGCTATCCTGAAGAGCTATCCTGGACAGTGTGTGACCAAAGATGGTCAGAGGTTCGTTGAGCAGGAGAGAGCTCTTACGGTAACACCGGAGCGCGCGTGTAAGGATCTCTGTGGAAATGGGACGTGCGAGGAGATCGTCTGTATGGCGATAGGGTGTCCCTGCGCTGAGTCGTACGCCCTCTGCCCGGCTGATTGTAAGGAATAGCGGACTGTACCTTTAAGAATCCCGCACATAGGGAGCGACCCTTCCACGTTGAACGAGATAAGGAACGGCGCTTGGCAATAGAGCCCCTACCTATAGCCCGTTAGGAAAATAATGCTGCGCTTGTCTTACGACACAAGGCTCGCAGCATCTGTTAATTTTTCAATCTAAACGCTGCAGTTAATGGGGATAAAAATGGCGCATCTAGCAAAAATCACGGCGGCTTTTGAATTTTCGGTGACTTCGACGTGAGCTCAGTCGAACGCTCACCCTGACGGTGCCAGGATTGCGCCTTTCGAAAAGTTCAAAATGCTTGGTGCTTTTAGCCACCTGCACCATTTTCGCTCTCCTGAACCG
>JBDLRS010000024.1:0-22136 GCA_039799965.1 Pseudomonadota bacterium | reverse complement strand
CGCGCTGGAAAGCGTTTGCTTACAAGGATTGCAGCCATGCTTTCCAAGCTATGCCTTCAGCCCGCATGATGCCTGTTTCGGGTACGTTCACGTTTACGTGCACGAGCACGTTCACGTCGGGATAACACCGAGCCCTACCCACTCGATTTCACGAAGACCCTGAATTTGGGTGCTCACCCTGACGGTGCCGGGGTTGCGCCTTTCGAAAAGTTCAAAATACTTCGTGCTTTTAGCCAGCTGCACCATTTTCATCCTCTTTATCTGCCGAATGTAGGATGATCGCTCTAGAGCGCATACCGTTTCTTGATAGTGAAGGCCTCAGAGTCGGGGGTGTCACCAGGTAGTAGATAGAATATACTGGGGCTGGTAAGTTTGCTCGCGTTAGAATGGAAACTGCGTGGTACGAGCACAAGTATGGATGACACTACCAAGAAAGTCATAGATAAAATATCTCTCGCATATCCTGAGCCGACTCAGATCCCGACCGGACAGTTATGCTCCGTTTTTTATGACTGTTTCCAGTTGTCGCCGAGTGACCTCGCTCGTCTTGCTGCGGAGGCGGTAGGGGATGTTGACCACGATTCGTTCGACATCGTAGTGGGGTTGGCCTACAGTGGGATTCTTTTCGCAGCGGCGGTTGCTGGTGGAAGGAAGGTCGGTATCCTTCAGAAAGATGGAAAGCTCTTTGGCCCATCGTTAGAAGGGTTGCGAGTCGTGATCGCCGATGACGTTGTGCATACCGGGGGGCGTCTCCGAGAGGCCGCCGCCAAGATCTCCGCTGCTGGAGGGAGTGTAGTGGGCTTCGCCTGTATCGTGGATCGCTCCGGTGGAAGGTTTGCGTCTGGGTTGTCTCCAGAAAATAATGGCAAATTGCTCCCGTTCTGGAGTGCATTCCAGACAGACATGGAATAAACTGACCCCACGCCTTACATCTGACCCGTCGCGGAGTTATCATGACCTTCAAAAATCCTTGGCAGCGCCGAGGCAGCAGGCTCGTATATTCAAATCAGTGGATAACGGTTCGTGAAGACGATGTTATAACACCTGGTGGTACACCAGGTATCTACGGGGTCGTAGAGACTCGAATAGCGACTGGAGTTGTCGCTCTGACCGAGAACAAGGAGATATACCTCGTTGGCCAATATCGATATCCCGTTGATGAGTACTCGTGGGAGATCCCAGAAGGTGGGTCGGAACGTGATGAGGATCCGATGGTGACTGCGAAGCGGGAGCTTCGCGAGGAGACGGGGCTTGAGGCGGAGTTCTGGGAGCAGCTCGGTGGGGAGATCCACCTCAGTAATTGTTTCTCGTCGGAACGGGGATTTCTCTATCTCGCCCGAGTGTTGCGTGAGGGGACGGCTGCGCCCGATCACACCGAGGAGCTTCAGGTAAAAAAGGTTCCCTTCACTGAATGTCTTGCGATGGTTGATCGAGGTGAGATCAAGGATAGTCTTACCGTCATCGCGGTATTACGTATGGCTCGACTCTTCGAGACGAGGCGCGCGTGAATTTTCTCTCCACCAGGTCATCGAAAAGTTTAGTTCGCGAGGGACTTTTGGATGCCGCCAAGATGGGGGCCACAGAAACATACCTTGGGGCCTTCGGCGTGTTCTTGGGAGGCGCTCCGCTCCAGATTGGGGCGTTGGCCACCTTACCTCCACTTGTTGGTGCGATCATGCAGGCGATCGGGATGCGCCTCAGCGAACGAGCGACGAGTCGTCGAAAGCTCGTCGCGAACCTCACGCGGCTGCAGTCTCTCCTACTACTCCCGATAGCTACGATCCCATTTCTTTTTGATTCAGGTTCCGAGGCGGTAACCGCCTTAATCGGGGTTGTTGTGCTCTACCACATCACGATTGGCCTGATTGCTCCCATTTGGAACAGCCTCGTTGGGGATCTCTTGCCACCCCTCTCTCGTGGAGAGTTCTTCGGGTTTCGTAACAAGTGGATGGCGATCGTCACCTTCAGCGCTGTGGTGCTCGCCGGACAGACTATTCACGGGTTCACCAAGTTCGGATTTGAGGCGTGGGGTTTTGTCCTCGTTTTTCTCCTCTCCGCTGTGGCTCGATGGCTCTCAGCTTCTGCGTTTCGTGGGGTGGACGATGTGGCACTGCACGTCCCGAACGAATCGAAGTTTAGCTTTTGGCAGTTTATCGCGCGGGCTCGCTACTCGAACTTTGTAAAGTTTGTGTTCTTTGTCTCATGTATGAACTTCGCAGCGTCGATCTCTGGGCCGTACTTCGCGATGTATATGCTGAAGGACCTGGCGCTCTCCTATGCGGATTACACGATGGTGGTCGCCGCCGCGGTGCTCGCACAGTTCGTGG
The DNA here is from genome assembly GCA_039799965.1 of Pseudomonadota bacterium. GTDB lineage: Bacteria > Bdellovibrionota_C > UBA2361 > UBA2361 > OMII01 > OMII01. The sequence goes on along the minus strand of JBDLRS010000024.1, from coordinate 19,809 downwards.
TGATGCGTTCGTGGGGAGCGATGAGTGACCAGTTCGGTAATCGAACGATCCTTAAGGTCTGCGGCACATTAGTCGCGTTTAACCCGGTGCTGTGGTTGATCTCGTCGAATTTCTGGTACGTTCTCTTCATTCAATTCTATAGCGGTATCTTCTGGGCGGGCTTTACCTTGGCGGGGGCTAATTTTGTCTTTGATGCTGTTACGCCCCCAAAGCGGGCCCGATGCGTAGCGTATCAAGCGATTGTGAACGGCTTTTTAGTATTTGGCGGCTCGTTCGTCGGTGGATGGGTTGTTCACACAGTACCGCAAAGCTGGGTTGACCACCTCGGACTATGGGTTCCGAACTCAAAGTTACTCGCGCTCTTTGTGCTGTCGGGCATCCTTAGAATCGGCGTGATGCTCATCCTCTTTCCCGCCTTTAAGGAGGTGCGGCAGGTGGAGAGTATTCGAGGTCACCAACTCCTCATCCGAGTAACCTCGCTTCGTCCGCTGTGGGGTGGGACCTTCTCGTTTATCTCACAGCGGTATTCGGAGAGAAGGGGGCGGAGGGAATAGGGGCTCCGGGTTCATATCCACCGTCCGTGATCGCCATTCATGTGATTTGATGATGCGGGGGCGAGCTCTTGAACGACTACCCCCCCAACCTTGCAATCCCATCCCGCCCTGCATACTGCCCCCGCTCGTTCATGACGACACGAACGGCGGCGGTATCAGCATCATGTTGGAAACAGAGTAACGCGTTCTCGGAGCGAGCCCGCTCGAGGAATGCGTGTTTTTCAAGGAGCAGCGTCTCAGCGCAGACGTCGTATCCCATGTGGTAGGCGAGGGGAACGTGATGGGATGTAGGGATGAGATCTGTGGCGAAGAAGAGTTTGTTCGTTCCGTCGGTGACCTCAATCCACTGCTGTCCCTTAGTGTGGCCATCGACCCGATGCACGATGAGGCCAGGAACGATCTCAGAAGTACCCTCATAGAGGGTGAGCTTCGCGCTCGCGAGCGGTTTCACATTCTCGGGGAGGTAGCTCGCTCGGTCTTTGAGCGTTGGATTGTTGGCATGTTCCCAGTTCGCCTTTTGGAGATGAATGGTTGCGTCGGGGAACGAGAGCTCAACACCTCCATCCGAAGTGGGTGAGGTGATGCCTCCCGCGTGGTCGAAGTGGAGGTGCGTAAGTATAACATCGGTCACCGATTGCCGATCAAAGCCCCACGATTCCTTGGGAGTGTTCTTGATGCCGTAGATCTGTCGTTGTTTGTCGGACCACTTCTCGCCCATCCCGACATCAACGAGGAAGCGTCTCGTGCCGGAGTCGATCAGAAGGGAGCGGCAGGCGAGGTTGATGCAGTTTTCGGTGTCCCCTGGAATGCTGCGTGACCAGAGATTCTTGGGGACTGACCCGAACATACAGCCACCGTCCAATCGGAAGTGACCGAAGATGACCTCAGAGATGGTGAACGCGCCGATCTTCATGATGAATGTCTCCCTTGTATGAGAATATCGCCCTCTAGGATGTGCGCCATGAAGGTTCTCGCTTCTGTGTGAAGGCGGTCAACCCCTCGGTGGCCTCAGCACCGAGACTCAAGAGCGCGCTTCGGTCTGCGAGCTCATGGAGAAGGGAAAGGTATTCATGCTCGGTGACATCAAGCAGCGCCTGCTTTGACGCTCTGAGCGCCTGAGATCCCTGCTTGCTGAGCTTTTTGCAGAGGGCGTCGGTTTCAGTATCGAGTGAGGACTTCGGGTGAACGGCGGTTACAAGCCCGATCTCAAGAGCTCGTGTGGCGGAGATCCGCTCACCGGTCATAATCATATGGGTGAGCGCCTTCTTCTGCACGACACGACTGAGTGGAGCCATCACCACCATCGCGGCGAGACCAACCCCAACCTCGGGAAGTCCAAAGACCGCGTCGTCGGATGCGAGGGTGATATCACACGCGGCCGCGAGGCCACAACCACCCGCCAGTGCGAAGCCGTGAACGCGAGCGATGACCGGCATCGGGCAGAGATTAATATTCTTGATAAGAGTAGCGATAGAATCGAAGAACCTGCGGCGGGCCGAGGGCGCGGGATTCTGAACGAGTTCAGAGATATCAGCTCCAGCGCAGAACGCCTCAAGGCCAGCACCACTCAAGACAACGCAACGAGCGCTTGGGCTCGTCGCTACCCGTTCAAACGCCTCAGAAAGGAGCTTGACCGTTTCGGAGTTCAGGCTGTTTCGAGCTTCTGGTCGGTTAATAGTGATTGAGAGGATTCCTGCGGTTTCGTTGACTAGAACTGGGAGGGAGGCCATGACGTTACCTCATCTGAGTGAAGAGTTTCAGGGTATTCGATGTAGTTATCGCCGCAACCTCCTCCAGCGACAACCCTTTTATTTCAGCGAGGCGCTTCGCCGTCGCGGCCACGAAAGCTGGCTCACATCGCTTACCGCGATGGGGCTCTGGCGCGAGGAAGGGGGCGTCGGTTTCAATTAATATCTGTTCAAGCGGAATAGCCTTGCAGATGTCGCGCACCTCTTGAGCCTTTTTAAAGGTAAGGAGTCCAGGAAAGGAGACATAGAATCCGATCTCCCATAGACGTGTGGCGAACTCCGCGTTCTCCGCGAAGCAATGAAAGACACCTCCCACATCTCGGGCGTTTCGCTCTTTAAGCAGGGCGAAGCTTTGCTCTCCCGCCTGGCGGGAGTGGATGATGAGAGGTTTCCTTACCTTCTTCGCGAGTTCGATCTGTTGTTCAAAACGCTCATACTGCTTATCGACCGGTGCCCAGTCACGATAAAAATCGATTCCGGTCTCTCCGATGGCGACGACCTTGGGATGTCGAGCACGTTGTTCAAAAACCTCTAGGTCGACCTGATGTGCGGCGTCGTGTGGATGCACACCGACGCTCGCCCAAATAAAAGGGAACTGTTCGGCAAGCGCGATAGCTCGGCCCGAGCCATCTAGTCCGTTGCCGGTGCCGATCGTGAGCATACGCGTAACCCCCGCGCTACGAGCTCGCTCAATGACGGCGACCCGATCCTCATCGAACTCCTTCGAGTCGAGATGGGTGTGAGAGTCCGTGATATCCATCCCGTTTAGCGAACGCGCGCGCCAGAAACGATCGGCTTGTCAGGAGTGAGGAGCGCGAGTGTGCCGTCACCTTCTGTGGAGGCTGCGAGAAGCATCCCGTTACTCTCTACTCCCATGAGTTTAGCTGGCTTGAGATTCGCCACTATTACGATCTGTTTTCCAACGAGTTGCTCCGGGGTGTAGTAAGGAGCGATGCCGGACACGATCTGTCGTTGTCCAAGCTCCCCCACATCAACCTGAATCTGATACAGCTTCTTGGACTTCGGAACGAGCTCGACGCTCAAGACGGTCGCTGTACGAAGTTTCACGCGAGCGAAGAGATCGATATCGATAAGCTCCTCGGTACTGGGGGCGGGGGCAACAGCGGTTTGAGCTGCAGCCGCGTCAGGTGCTTGGGTTGGTGTTGGTGTGGTGGTTGGAAGCTTTTCTGATGAGTTTTCCATGCGGTCTCCTAAGGACGGTAAGTCTCAGCCAAGCAGTGCTAAAAGTCCAGAGCGATGGTCCGGGAGGTGCACGTTACCTCCGCTATCTCCCATCCATAAGCAGATCCCCCAAAGTCGGATATTGCCGAGGGGTTACCTGATAGGTCGATGCGAGCGCTCTGTCGCAGCTTTGAAGGATCTTAAAAATGGTTAGGGTTGGATTCACGTGTCGATCGAGGATCAGGTATTCGGCATCGAGCGCGTTCTGAAGTGCGGTTGCCCATACCGCAGTCGCGTTTGTGTCCGCGCTCATCGCTATGAGCCGTTGTCGGATAGTAGTCCGCAGGAAGGTGAGTCGCTCCTTAATCTGATTTTTATCAGCGCCCCACTCTTGGGCCGCTCGGGCGACTATCGCTTGGTCTCCAAGCCAGGCGCGCTCAACGACCGCTCGAACGTCCTCCCACATCTCTGATTGAGCCCGCAGCGAGTCGAGTGACGCCGCTGAGCCGTCAGCGAGGAGGGTGAGCGCCTCGGATATCTCTTGGATACCGCGAAGGTTGATAATCTCTCTAATCTCATCCGTAGATAATCGATCGAAGAAAAACCTCTGGCACCGCGAGAGGATCGTCGCGGGAAGCCGCGACGGGTTCGCGAGCACAAGAATAAAGTAGGTGTCTGGTCGAGGCTCCTCAAGAGATTTGAGGATGATGTTCGCACCAACGATAGATATCTCGTCCGCGTCGTTAAGAATCACTACCTTCTTTCCTCCCATGAAGGCCTTGAGGCTCATCTTCTCAAGGGCTCCACGGATATCATCAACGGTTGCGCCGCGCTCGCCGCTAAAGGAGAGGTTTAGTATGTCGGGGTGGGTGCCAGATTCAAAGAGGGCGCAGGTTCGACAGGTGCCGCATCCACCTTGTGGAGCGATCTCCTTTTGTTCGCACAGGAGTTGGCGCGCCACCTCTCGGGCGACGAGGTTCTTTCCGATCCCGTGAAGGCCGGAAAACACTAACGCAGATGGGAGTTGATCGGTGCGAACTAGATCCGCGAGCTCCTTTCTTTGCGTTGTATGGCCGATTATGGATGTCACACTACTACTCTAGGACTAATCGTTCTTGGGAGGAAGGGGGCGCTAGCAGGGTGGTGAAAAATGGTTCCGTCGTGAGCATTTTGAGAGTTTTGACGAAACGAGGCGGAGACGACGAAAAAACCGGAGGTGTATCCACTGAGATACGTTGAGGATTTTTTCGGCGGCTCCAACGAAGTTGCAGTCAAACTATCGAAATGCGCAACAGGAAATCATTTTTCACCACCCTGCTAGATACCACACGCCGCTGCCGCCTCGGCGCAGAGCTGATCTGGGGTTTTTGTCGCGTCTAGGACGAGAAAGGGAACAGGGGATTCCTTCGCGCATTCAAGGAATCCGTCGCGAATCCGTGAGTGAAAGGCGATCTCCTCATCCTCAAACGCGTCTCGTGCGCTCGAGTTTCGCGAGGCGATGCGGGTAAGCGCCTCCCCGGGGGAGAGATCGAGCAAGATAACAAGGTCCGGGACCCTTCCTTGAATTGCGAGTTCGTTCGCTTGGTCGATCAGGTCTCGGGAGATCCCGCGGCCATGCCCCTGGAACGTAATGGTTGAGTAGATGAAGCGATCCGTGAGAACCCATGTGCCCCGCTCAAGGTTGGGCCGGATGACCTTGTCGATATGCTCGGCTCGATCCGCCGCGAAGAGGAGGAGCTCTGCTTGGGAGCACTTCTTTTCACCCTTCCAGTCTAGGAGAAGTCTTCTAATCTCACCCCCGAGCGGTGTCCCTCCCGGTTCGCGTGTATCGCATACGGAATATCCCTTCGAGGTGAGCTTGGCTGAAAGTAGCTTGTGGAGGGTTGTTTTGCCACAGCCATTGATACCTTCGAAGGCGATGAATGCTGGGGACCGAGTGAGGAAAAAATTTGAAGAGACGAGCATATCTGGGGAGAGTGGTACTGTAAGTCAGAGGGCATGTACAGAGAACTTTTTGGGCATGCTCAGCTTCCTTGAAAAATAGTGAATTCTTTGGGCAAAGCGACGTCGACTCAGCACATGAGCGGCTTGTTGGGCGTCTTGGTAACGAGCAGGGGGGCCGCTCGACAACAGCACGCAGATCTGTATGAAGCCAAGGTGGCTTGCCTGTTGTGGTTGGATGACCTTTTCGGTGCGTTAGAGAGGTGTAAACCGGTGCTATGTCTCCTAAGTGTCTGATAATACATGATAATTTTACATATTGCAGCACGGTTCGGTTCTTGGAATAGTCCTTGAGGTGGACGTTAGTCCGTTTGAACGTAAAATGTGGAGATTCGTATGAAAAAGATGATTCTCGCCGCCCTTCTTGCAGTAGGCGGCGCTACAACAGCTTCAGCAGATCCGTTGATGAAGTACACCTACGCTGACGTGGCCTACCAGTGGGCACACGTTGATGCTGAGGGGCTCAACGATTCTAACGGAGTTGACACTAAGCTCTCGTACAGCCCTCTTGAGAACATTGCGGCTGAGTTCGGCTACAACTACGCTAACTCGGGCTTCACCGGAATGAGCACAAACATTAACCAGAGCTTCTTCCGTTATGGTCTTGCTGGGTACTACTCATACTGCAACGGAATCGACCTCGTAGGTCGAGTAGGTGCTTCGCACGTTAACATCGACTCGCGTGGCGATGCTGATGATGACGGCGTATACGCAGGACTTGCGGTTCGTCACCAGCTCACTGATACCGTTGAGGTTGATGCTGAGGCTCTCTACGACAACGTAAACAGCATCTACAACGTAACAGGCGGTCAGTGGACATACACTGGAACTGTTCTCAACACGTTGACTGAGGACCTCGCTCTCAAGCTTACAGCAGGGATCGATGCTGACACAGACATCTTCCTTACCGGCGGTATCCGCTTGGCAATGTAAGTTGTAGCGTCAGGCTCAACAAAAAGCGCTCCGCAAGGGGCGCTTTTTTTTTGTGCGAGTGCTCAAAAAATGGCGTGTTTCAAGGGAAAAAGTGTTCCCCTGGCGTCAGTAAGGTGCTAATAAATCAATGTTTTTTATTGACTAGGGCGTCCTATTCCGTTCCGAACGCGCGCGGCTGTTATAGCGTGACTTGTATCATCGCCGGCTTTCAGGCCCCTTCGTGCACAGCAGAAACTCACGTGATCGACGTGGTGTGGACCTTGCTCTTGGTAGTTGAGGAGTTCTAATGGCTACAATTAAAACAAGTCTTCAAAATGAATCACGAGATCGATACCTCACCTACGCGCTGAGTGTTGTATCGGGTCGGGCTCTTCCCGACGTTCGCGATGGTTTGAAGCCTGTACAGCGCCGCATTCTCTACGCGATGCTGCAGAACCTTAACCTGAAGCCATCCTCAAGCCATCGTAAGTCAGCGGCTGTGGTGGGAGAGGTGCTTGCGCGCTTTCATCCGCATGGCGATGTCGCGTGTTACGAAGCGATGGTGCGGATGGCCCAGGATTTCTCACTCCGATATCCACTCGTTGATGGTCAAGGAAACTTCGGATCGCTCGATGGTGATAACGCGGCCGCGTATCGATACACCGAGGCGAAGCTACGAGAGCTCGCGCTTGAAGTGATCGGAGAGATTAACGAAGAGACCGTTGCGTTCCGTGATAACTTTGACGCGACGGTTGTTGAGCCTGTTGTATTGCCAAGTCGTGTGCCGAATCTTTTGATAAATGGCGCGACAGGAATCGCTGTGGGAATGGCAACCAGTATTCCACCCCACAACCTTAAAGATACTATCAAAGCGATCGTTGAACTCGCAAAGGATCCAGAACTCACCACATCGAAGCTTACCAGCATCATCAAAGCCCCTGATTTCCCGACCGGCTGTAATATTCTCAACTCTCAGAAGGAGCTCGTTGAGATGTACGAAACTGGACGTGGATCCGTGCGTATGCGAGGAGAGTGGGCTGTAGAGGAGCAAGCTCGTGGAAAGCAGGTGATCGTCGTTTCCTCGATCCCGTACGCGGTCAACAAAGCGACCGTTGTTGAAAGGATCGCCGGCCTCATCGTTGATCGAAAGGTTCCACAGCTTGTGGATGTGCGTGATGAGTCGACCGATGAGGTTCGTATCGTTCTTGAACTGGCAACTGGCGCCGATGCGGAGGTGGCTATGGCGTACCTCTTCAAGAATACCCCTCTTGAGTCAAACTTCGCTGTTAACCTGACCGCGTTGGTTCCCGCTGAAGGTGGGTCAACAAGACCTGAGCTCCTTTCTCTTAAGGGGTGTTTGAAGCACTTCCTTGATTTCCGCATGGAGGTAACGGAGAAGCGGCTTGAGTTCGAGCGCAAGCAGCTCCTTGATCGTATTCACATCTTAGAGGGATTGGTGACGATCTACGACGCGCTTGATGAAGCGATCAAGATCGTGCGCAAGAGTGATGGGCGGAGCGATGCCGCTGAGAAGCTGCGGGCTCGATTCAAGCTCTCAGAGACGCAGTCCTTCGCAGTTGTTGATATGCGAATCTATCAACTATCCCGAACCAACATCGATGAGATTAAGAAGGAGCTCGCCGAGAAGGAGAAGCGAGTTAAGGAGATCGAAAAGCTCCTCAAGAGCAAGTCCGCTCTTCAAGGGCTTGTGTGCTCTGAACTTGAGGCACTCGCCGAGAAGTATGGTGACCGACGTCAGTCCAAACTGATCAAAGACAACGTTGATATCGAATTCGATGAAACTGCGTACGTGGTTCAAGAGGATGTCCACGCTATCATCACCGCTGATGGGTGGGTGAAACGTATCCGCCGAACGAATGACCTTACCTCGACCCGTTTGCGAGAGGGGGACTCGTTACTATCGGCTCATGCGCTTACGACGCTTGATTCCGTTGCTCTGATCACAAGTCTCGGTACGCTCTTTGTGTTGAAGGTGTCTGATTTCCCCGCTTCGAGTGGTTACGGAACGCCGATCCAGAAGCTACTCAAGTTCAAAGACGGAGAGAGGATTATCAGCGCCTTCGGCATCTCAGGGAGCGCCGCCGCTACGAACCCTTCGGCGAGTGGGCAGGGTGAGCTTCCTCTCGGTGGGGCGGCGGTCGGTTCCTCATCTCAGGATCGTCGCCTCAAGGATGGCGAGACCTTGGTTCTTGTTGGGACCAAGGGCACTGGTTACGCGATCACGCTCACTGAGCTCGGTGAGACGAAGCGGACCGGTCGTCGTATCATGAAGCTCCGCGAAGGAGAGTTCTTGGCTGCTGTGGCCCCGCTCGCTCCGATGATGGTGTTTATTACTCAAGATGGTTCAGGTTTGGCGATTCCGCAGGCGGAGATTCCGGTACGTGACAGCGCCGCTGTTGGTGTTGCGCTCATGGGAGTGCGCGACGATGACAACCTCGTTGCGTGCTGTGGGGTCGCGTCGCCGAAGATGAAGGGGACCCTCGTGTTGAGCCTCAAGTCGGGTAAAACTAAGGATCTTCCCCTCTCTGAGGTAACAAAGGGACATAGGGCCTTAAAGGGAACTAAGGTGTATTCGCGCGATGAGATTATCGGGGCCATCGTGGTTGATGGTTAAAGGGGATTGAGAAGGGGAGATCGCTAACATGGCAAAGGGAAGTTATAGCGCAGTAGATATCGAGGTCCTTGAGGGGCTTGAGCCGGTCCGAAAACGTCCGGGTATGTACATCGGTGGAACCGATGGGAATCAAGGCCTTCATCATCTTGTAAAGGAGATCCTCGACAACGCGGTTGATGAGGCGATGAACGGTCACGCCGATATGATCACCGTAACCCTGCACAAGGACGGTGAGAGCATCACTATAGAGGATAACGGCCGTGGCATTCCTGTCGACATTCACCCCAAGTTCAAGAAACCCGCGTTGGAGATCATTCTAACTACTCTTCATGCAGGCGGTAAATTTAGCGATCACAACTACGTTACAGCGGGCGGTCTCCACGGCGTGGGAGCCTCGGTGGTGAACGCGCTCTCGGAGAAGCTTGAGGCTATCGTATGTCGTGATGGCTTCGAGTGGAAGCAGACCTTCTCGCGGGGAAAGACCGATGGGCCAATTAAGAAGCTCGGCGCTTCGCGTAAGAAGGGAACGAAGATCTTCTTCCGTCCTGACCCAGATATCTTCAAGACGATCGAGTTCTCCGCCGCTCGGGTTGAGAAGATCATTGAGGAGAAGTCGTTCCTCTATAAGGGGCTCAAGATCATCTTCAAGAATCAAAAAGATGACACTGAGAGGACCTTTTTCTATCCAGATGGAATTAAGTCGTTCCTCAAATCAACATTGGAAGGAGAGAATCAGCCTCCCATCGGTGGAGAGTGCTTCGACCTCGATCGCGCCAACGGCATTAAGATTGAGGTAGCGTTCTGTTGGACCGAGGCTACGCAAGAACGCATCCTTTCGTACGTAAACGGTATTCACACTAAGGGTGGTGGTACGCACGAGGATGGCTTCAAGAGCGGATTGGCGAAGGCGCTCCGCAACTACATCTCCGTGCATAACCTCGCCAAGGGGGTGAAGTTAACCGGTGAGGACATTCGTGAAGGCTTGGTCGCGATCCTCTCGGTGAGCGTTCCAGGTGCGGTGAGCCAACTCCAATTCCAAGGGCAGACCAAGGATCGGTTGAATAACCCTGAGATCGAGAGTCCGGTCGACGCGCTCACGAGAACGTTCGAGAATCTGCTTAACTCGAAGCCGAGCGTCGCGAACGCGATCGTTGAGCGAATCACGCTTGCGGCGAAGGCTCGTGCGGCAGCTCGTTCCGCTTCTGCGAGTGTGAGCCGCAAGGTTGGTATTAGTCATCGACTTAATCTTCCAGGTAAGTTGGCGGATTGTTCATCCACGAAGCCGGATAACTCAGAGCTCTTTATTGTAGAGGGAGATTCCGCCGGTGGAAGCGCAAAGCAGGGTCGTGATAGGGCTACCCAGGCGGTATTACCACTTCGAGGAAAGATCCTGAATTCGGTCGCGACGAGCACTCAAAAGATCGCTGAGAACAAGGAGCTCGTGGACTTGGTGTCGGCTCTGGGGTGCGGACAAGGAAAAGATATCCGTCTCGATAGGCTTCGCTATTCAAAGGTAATCATCCTCACGGATGCCGACGCCGACGGAATGCACATCTCTGCGCTGCTCATGGCGTTCTTCTTCAGATTCCTGAGGCCCCTTGTTGAGGCAGGGCACCTCTACATCGGTATCTCACCCCTGTACCGTTTGAAGTTTGGAAGCGGCTCGAAGGAGGAGGATGTATGGGTGTACTCGGATGAGGAGAAGGAGCGGGTGCTCAAAGAGCGGGGTAACCGATCCAAGCTTCACATCACCCGTTTCAAAGGATTGGGCGAGATGAACCCAGATACTCTCTGGGAGACCACCCTCAACCCCCGGTCGCGAAAGTTACTCCAAATCACCATCGACGAGGTGGCCGAGGTTGAAAGTATGCTCGAAAGTTTAATGGGCAAAGATTCTTCGGACCGTTACCGGATGATTCAAGAGAACGCGCACCGCATTGAAGTAGATGTGTAATTCTTTCTAATTTGAACAAAATCAGGTAGTTGCAAACCTTAGAGACGGCTCGTGTATCCTTGCAAGAGGCGTCCTTTTGAGGAGGAGCCGGAACAATGGCGTTCCCTTCATAAGGTCTTAACTTCTCTCCGTATTTACACGGTCCCTCTCTCTATACTATGAATCATGTGGTTTTAACGGATACTATGAAAGAAGAGCTGTACCCTGACGTTGCCTGTGCATGTGACGTCGACAGTTCATCCGAGAAAGCTAAAGTAGTGTCAGGATGTGTGTTCTCGGTTAGTTAGGCCCAGATGGCTAAAGGCATTTTCAAGTTCATCAAAGACTCCCTCCCGAAGCTTGGCAGCTCAGAGCCCCTGTGGGTCACCAACGAGCAGGAACCAACCTTTAAGACCGTAGAGATGGGTGGTAAAGGGCCAGATCTCGTTCTCCTTCACGGCCTCTTCGGAGCCCTTTCAAACTGGGATACCGTTCAGCCACTGATGGCTGAGTACTCTAAGACGATTGCGTTAAGCCTTCCCCTTCTTACCGCTCATCGCTCAGAGGTTAAGGTTAAAGCGCTCGCGATGTATGCTGAGTACTTCGTACGGAGCAGGGGGTTCGCACCGGTTAGTTTGTGTGGAAATTCCCTCGGTGGTCACGTGGCGCTTCGAACCTATTTCGCCGCGCCCCAGCTCGTTGATTGTCTCATCCTTACAGCTACGAGTGGTCTCTATGAGCACTCAGTGGACGCCTTGCCCGTTCGTCCGGGGCGGGAGTTCGTTGAGGAGCACATGCGCAAGGTATTCACGAACCACGATTTCGTCACTGAAGAAGCGGTTATGGAGATAGTACGGATCCTTGAGGATAGGGGACGCGTACTCAACCTCATCCACGCCGCTCGAAGCGCAAAGAAGGATAATCTCAAGGATCTGTTAGGTGAAATTAAGGTTCCAACCCTCCTCCTGTGGGGAGAGGATGATCAGGTTACTACGATGGAGGTCGCTGAGATGTTCCATCAGCTCATTCCGAACTCGCAACTAGTTACGGTCAAGAGGTGCGGACACGCTCCGATGATCGAACATCCCGAATGGTTCTCTGAGCAGGTTAAAACATTCCTCAAGAAGCACTCGCGTCACGCAGCATCCATGCCGGCGTAGTTAAACAGCGCGACTTCTGAGCTTGTTGTTGAACCCCGTCACCACAACCGTTTCTATAGGGAGGGAAAAGTATGGAAAGAGAGACAATGAGCACCGCGTTTCCAATCGGCTCGAGTGTGCCGTCATTCGAACTTTTAAACGTTGATGGAAAGCGACTTGGCTCGCACTATCTCGCCGGAGCACAGGCGGGACTCGTGGCTTTCCTCTGCAACCACTGCCCGTACGTAAAGGGAAGTGAGGATATGCTCATCTCTATCGTGCAGAGGTTTCAAGGTGATGGGCTCAAGACGCTCGTCATCAACAGCAACGACTCGGTTACGTATCCCGAGGATAGCTTCGATAAGATGAAGGAGAAGGCGATCAGCCACTCCCTTCCGTATCCCTACCTCTATGATGAATCGCAAGAGGTTGCTCGCTCCTTCGACGCGGCATGTACCCCCGAGTTTTATCTCTTCGATCGTGATGGTAAACTCGCCTATCATGGCACGATTAATGATAGTCCGCGCGATCCATCTCGTGTGACCAAGGATTATCTCTCCAAGGCTATCGAGGCGGTGCTTGAGGGGCGAACCCCTGAGCCGCAGTTCGTCCATCCCCTTGGATGCTCTATTAAGTGGAAGTAAGAGCGCGAGGGCGCTCTTAGAAAGATTTTAAAAGGAGAATGTAAAAAATGTCACTTGATCTCGCAAACCTTCAAAAGCTCGCAACGACGGTTCGAACCCTCTCAATCGATGCGATTCAGAAAGCCAATAGTGGACATCCTGGGTTGCCGCTTGGAGCCGCCGATTTTACCTCGGTGTTGTGGGCTAACTATCTTAGGTTCAATCCGAAGGATCCGACATGGATAAATCGGGACCGTTTCGTACTCTCCGCCGGTCACGGGTGCATGGTTCTCTACTCGATGCTTCACCTCTTCGGGTACGACCTTCCCATGAGCCAGCTCCAGAGCTTTCGTCAGTGGGAGAGCGTAACACCTGGTCACCCTGAGTTTGGTATTACCGCCGGCGTGGAGTGCACCACTGGGCCCCTTGGGCAGGGAGCCGCCAACAGTGTAGGACTAGCGCTCTCAGGCAAGATGCTCGCGGCTCGATATGGACACGATGTGTTCAATTACCGCGTATTCTCGTTGGTGAGCGATGGTGACCTGATGGAAGGTGTCGCCGCTGAGGCCGCTTCTATGGCTGGGCATCTCCAACTCGATAACCTGATCTACCTCTGGGATGATAACAAGATCTCGCTCGCTGGTGAAACCGAGGTGTGCTTCACCGAGGATGTCGCAAAGCGTTTCGAGTCGTATGGCTGGTTCGTTCAGAGCATCGATGGGCACGACATGAAGGCGGTCGCCGCGGCCCTCGATAAGGCTACCACTCAGAAGGGTAAGCCGAGCCTCATCTGCTGCAGAACCGTTCTCGGATTCGGAAGCCCGAATAAAAAGAACACCCACGACGTTCACGGGGCTCCTCTTGGTGCGGATGAGGTCAAGGCGACCAAGCGTGAGCTTGGATGTCCAGAGGACGCACAGTTCTTTGTGCCGGACGAGGTTAAGGCGTTCTGCGCCGCGAGCATTGAGAAGAAGGTGCAGGGGCAAGCTTCTTGGAATACGACCTTCTCGGCGTGGCGCTCAGCAAACGGAGAGCTCGCGAAGAAGTTGGACGCGCAGCTTACACGCGCAATCGATCCAAAGCTTAAGGATGAACTTCTTGCGGCGTTTAAGGAGCCAAAGAAGGACGCCACCCGCAATATGTCGGGCAAGGCGATTCAGATTATCTCGAAGCTCGTTCCTTCCTTTATCGGAGGGTCGGCAGATCTTGATCCATCGACAAAGACCGCGGTTGCGGGCGGTGGTGATGTTGAACACGGAAATTTCGGTGGTTTGAATATCCGTTGGGGTGTTCGGGAGGCCGCGATGGGCTCCGCGTCGAACGGATTGGCCTATACCCAGTCGTGGATACCATACACAGCTACCTTCCTTGTGTTCTCGGATTATATGCGTCCCGCGATGCGTGTCGGCGCCATCTCGCACCTTCAAGCGCTCTACATCTTCACCCACGATAGCTTCTGGGTAGGAGAGGATGGACCAACTCATGAGCCGATCGAGCATACGATGAGCCTTCGTATTATCCCCAATATGCACGTATTCCGTCCGGCCGATGGTGTAGAGGTAGCGATGAGCTACTATGCGGCGCTTACCCGTAAGAACGGTCCAAGTTCGCTTCTTTTTAGCCGGCAGAACCTTGTGCCACTCACACGTCCAGCTTCGTTCAGCCCAGATGATGTATTAAAGGGCGCATACGCGCTCAACGAGGTGGCGCAACCGAAGCTCCTGATCGTAGCGACCGGTTCCGAAGTTGGTGCCGCGGTCGAAGCGGCGCAAGCTCTTGAGGCTGAAGGAACACCAACGCGTGTTATCTCGATGCCGTGCGTTGAGCTCTTCAAGTCGCAATCCGACGCCTTCAAGTCAGCCCTCCTTCCGAAGGGCGTTCCGACCGTTGTTGTCGAGGCTGGTACGACGATCGGCTGGAGCAACCTCCTTGGTCGAGATCTCCTCGCTATCGGAATCGATCACTATGGAGCCTCAGCCCCTGGTGAGGTGCTCTGCGAGAAGTTCGGTTTCACCGGAAAGGCGGTGAAGGAGAAGATCTCCTCGTGGATTGAGAGGCAATAACACGGTGGTGAAAAACGATCTCCCGAGGCGCATTTCGAGATGCTCACGACGGAACCTTTTTCACCACCCTGCTAATCTTCCACCGGCATGCCGGAGAATTGAAATTGAGTAGTCTTGTTTGTAGCCCGCCTCATTGGGCTATTACTCTCAAGGTAGTTGTACCTTCGTCCTATTCAACCTTTGAGTGCCGAACTATCTCTCCACGGATCATATAGAGAATATCTTCGGCGATGTTAGTGGAATGGTCGCCAATGCGCTCAAGATTACGAGATACTGAGAGAAGGAGAATCAATCCTTCTACGTCATTCGGAGATTCTTTGAGCGCTTGAATGACCTGTTTATGGACGCTGCGGTTGATCTCATCGATCTGGTCGTCTTGCGCCCACACCCACTTAGCGAGGTTCTCGTCGACGTTCACGAGAGCCTCAAGGCTCTTGTGAAGCATGGTTCTGACCTTACCCTCGGCTCCTTGAAAATCAATGCGAGATTTCGGGGGCGCTGAGAGGGCCGCCATCTTACGCGCCCGACTAGCGATATTGCACGCCAAATCGCCGATCCTCTCCAGGTCGTTATTGATCTTGAGCACGGCGACGATAAATCGCAAATCGGTAGCCACTGGTTGGTGAAGCGCGAGGATCTTAAGGCACTCCTCCTCAACCTCGACCTCGAGCATATCTATGGTCGTATCACCATCAATAACCTGTTGGGCAAGCGCCCAGTCGCGTTGTTCAGCCGCGATCAGCGCTTTCGAGACACTCTCCTCAACGAGCGATCCAAGCGCGAGAATCCTTTTTTTTAGCGACTCAATCGCTTTATGTAAGTGAATGGACATCTACTCTCTCCAATCTATCCGAATCGTCCCGTAATATAATCCTCGGTTTGTTTCTCTTTGGGCTTCGTAAAGAGCTCCTTCGTCACACCGTGTTCAACCAGCCTTCCTTCGTAGAAAAAGGCTGTGGTGTCTGAAACACGAGCCGCCTGCTGCATATTATGAGTTACAATCACGATGGTATAATCACTCCGAAGCTCTCCGATCAGGTCTTCAATCTTCGACGTTGAGCGGGGATCCAGGGCGGATGCCGGCTCATCCATTAACAGCACTTCAGGATTAACCGCAAGCGCTCGAGCGATACATAGGCGTTGCTGTTGCCCTCCAGAAAGGTCGAGCGCGCTGGTATGCAAGCGGTCTTTGACCTCTCGCCACAGATCCGCGCGAATCAGACTTTGACGTACCGTTTCTTGAAGATAATCCCTGTCTCGTGAACCGTGGATTCGGGGCCCGTACGCAACATTATCAAAGATGCTTTTGGGGAACGGGTTGCTCTTTTGGAACACCATTCCCACCCTCTTTCGCAGCTCAATCAGGTCGATGTGAGGTGCGTACACGTCCACGCCATCGAGACGGATAGAGCCGGTGAGCTTTACCCCCTCAATGAGATCGTTCATTCGGTTGATGGTACGCAGAAGGGTCGATTTCCCACACCCGGAGGGTCCGATAAAAGCGGTTACCTCGCGCGAGGGGATCGAAAGTGATATTTCGTGGAGCGCCTTATAGGTGCCATAGAAAAGTTCGACATTTGCGATCTCAACCTTAGGCGCATGCGCGGCTGACCTTACTGCGTGAACTCCATTCATAACGATCTCTTGATTTTTCCGCGTTGACTGAATTTCCCTGAATACCAGAGCTGCTGAGCCTTTCATGGGTCGTTACCTCTGCCTCTTTTGATACCTATTTCGAATAAGTATGGCTACGATGTTTAGCATAATCATAAAGGCTAGAAGGACCGTTATCGCGGCGGCCGCGTTGGTGTGGAATTCCGGTTGTGGCCGTGAAAGCCAGTTAAATGCCTGGATGGGTAACGCAGTAAACGGTGAGAATACCGAATCCGGCACTTGGGCGACATAGGTGAGCGCTCCAAGGGTGATTAACGGGGCGGTCTCTCCGATGGCGCGAGAGAAAGCGAGGATACATCCCGTGGCGATTCCTGGAATCGCCACCGGTAACACCTGTGTCCATGTTGTCTGCCATTTTGTCGCTCCGAGAGCTAGTGCGCCCTCTCGATATCCCTTGGGCACTGTGCGTAGAGCCTCCCGGCTCGCCATGATGATGATGGGTAGAACCAGAAGCGCGAGCGTGAGAGCACCAGAGAGAAGGCTTCTTTCGAAGCTGAGCGCTCGAACAAACACCTGTAGTCCAAGGATCCCATATATAACCGAGGGCACTCCGGCTAGGTTGGCGATACATACCTCGATAACCTTGGTGCCAAAGCTTCTACGGCCGTACTCCTCAAGATACACCGCTGCTCCAACTCCTATGGGCAGGGCAATCATGATGGTAAGAAGGAGGAGCCATAGGCTTCCCGTCCATGCCGCGAGGATCCCGGCGTTCTCAGCTTTGCGCGATGGGAAGTTGACGAAGAAGTTCCATGTGAGGCGCTCCATTCCATCCATCGCCACATCCGCGATCAGGGCGACAAGGGTGAGAAGAGCAAGAGATATGATTCCTCGGGCCAAAAGAAGGAATATCCTTTCGGTTACGGGCCGGGCTAGCAGAGGTCGCTTCTTTGCGGGAGCCCATGCCCGGCTTGTGTGTGAGCGTGGATCAGAAATTGTCGTCGCTTCCATTATCGATACATCCTCTTTGATCGCTCTCGGATGGCGAGGCTTATGACGTTAAGGGCCATAGTCAGTAAGAAGAGGAGCATCGCGACAGCGAATAGGGTGTGGTACTCCAGCGTGCCGTGCGGTGTATCCCCTAAAGAAACTTGCACTATGTAGGCGGTCATCGTCTCAACGGGTTGTAGCGGATTGAGATGTAGCAGGGGTTGTTGTCCGGCAGCGATAGCAACGATCATCGTCTCTCCGACGGCTCGCGCGGCTGAAAGGATGATAGCGGCGGTGATTCCCCCCACAGCTCCCGGTATCACCGCTCCACATATCATTTGAAGCTTTGAGGCGCCGAGAGCGTAGGCTCCCTCGCGAAGACTTCGTGGAACGGTGTAGATCGCGTCCTCGCTGAGTGACGCCATCATCGGAAGAATCATGATTCCCATGGCGATACCTGCGCTTAGCGCGTTGAAGGATCCCATCTCAGGGAAGATGAATTGGAGCATCGGTGTGATAAAGAGGAGTGCGAAGTAGCCGTATACAATAGTTGGAATGCCCGCGAGTAGTTCAAGAACCGGCTTTAAAACTTTTCGGGTTCCCTCCTCTGCATATTCGCTGACATAGATCGCGATGATAAGGCCCGCCGGTACGGAGAAACTTAACGCGATCGCTGAGGTAAGAAGTGTTCCGGCTACGAGGGGCCAGATCCCGAAATGTTTATCCAAAAAGAGGGGGGTCCATTCCGTATCCAAGAGCATCTGTGATAGGGAGACCTCCTGGAAGAAAAGGACGCTTTCGATAGAGAGGACCGCGATAATGCCTATGGTCGTAAGCACGGAGAGGGAGCTGCACACTCGAAGAATCCACTCGATGATGTGCTCTCCGAGTCTGAATGTCGATGCGCCCATTACCTTCACGTGATCCTCCCCATCAAAAGCGTTTCAGCGCCGTTACCGCAAGAGCTGAGCCAACGACGTGCCCGGCTTTTGGGGCTTGCCGTCATAGACACTCCCTACAACTTTTGAGGAGAAACGGGCTTGAACCTTTGTGAGCACCTCATCTGGAAGAGACACGTACCCTACCTCTGAGGCGAGATCCTTTACCTGCGCAAGATAGAACGAGACAAATGTGGCTACCTCTGGACGAGAGAGCGATTCTGTTCGTACGTAGATAAAGAGAGGTCGAGAGAGTGGGCTGTACGATCCATCAATAACGTGGGCGGCTGTCGGAGCTTGTGGCCCGGCCCCGTTCCCGTCATTTTCATCATCAATAGCAACAACTTTAAGTCGGGTTTTGTTGGCCTCGTAGAACGCCACGCCGAAAAATCCGAGGGCGCCTTCATTTCCTGACACCCCGGTAACGATAACGTTGTCATCCTCACTGCTCGTGTAATCTCCTCGGCTCGCATCCTCTTTGCCGTTGATTACCTCAGTAAAGTAATCAAAGGTTCCCGAATCGGTGCCGGGGCCGAAGAGCTGAAGCGGCTTGTCTGGGAATCCGGCTCGGATATCGCTCCATTTCATAACCTTTCCTTGGGCCTCAGGACTCCAGATCTTCTTGAGATCGGCGGTGGTGAGGGAGGTCGCCCAGGTGTTCTTGTTGTGTACGACGATGGAGAGTGCGTCGTAGGCGATGGGAAGCTCGATAAAGGTTACGCCGTTCTTAGCCGCGAGTTCTATTTCGGCCGCTTTGATGGGCCGTGAAGCGTTGACAATATCTACCTCACCCGCAATGAACTTTTTGAATCCGCCTCCTGTGCCTGAAACCCCCACTGTTACCCCTGTCCCTTGATGCACACGTTGAAACTCCTCTGCGACCGCCTCAGAAATGGGAAATACGGTGCTTGAACCGTCAACGGTTACCACTCCCTTTGAGACAGGGGACGCCGCGCAGGTAGACGTGTTCCCGGTGATGGCTACTAATCCAACAAGCGAGGTGAAGCAGAATGAGAGGTAAGCGCTTTTCATAATACCTGAGTATATTTCCTAATAAGGTGTTTCTCGAACCGAGGTTCGTGTAAACACGAAGCCAGTTCGAGCGAAAGAACTACTAAGAGGTGCAACCGTAGCATCCTTCCCTGTGCAAATCTGGAGGAAGTAGGTTAGAAGATTGTGAGGAAAACGCTCTGATGGCTGTAGGGTGGGTTCTGCTTTCGTAGGTACTGCCCAGAAGGGGGCTCTGCTTTGAGGCCTTTGGGGTCGATGAGGGGGGCGATGAGGGGAGCGAGGGGCAAAAAACGCGAGTGGAGGTCATCCCCCCATCTCGCGTTTCATTCAGAACAACACAGGTATCTTTAGCAGGGTGGTGAAAAATGGTTCCGTCGTGAGCATTTTGAGAGTTTTGACGAAACGAGGCGGAGACGACGAAAAAACCGGAGGCGTATCCACTGAGATACGTTGAGGATTTTTTCGG
>JBDLRS010000023.1:0-4734 GCA_039799965.1 Pseudomonadota bacterium | reverse complement strand
GAGATACGTTGAGGATTTTTTCGGCGGCTCCAACGAAGTTGCAGTCAAACTATCGAAATGCGCAACAGGAAATCATTTTTCACCACCCTGTTAAACTATGTCTCCCCCGACGAGTATCGCGCTGGAAAGCGTTTGCTTACAAGGATTGCAGCCATGCTTTCCAAGCTATGCCTTCAGCCCGCATGATGCGTGTTTCGGGTACGTTCACGTTTACGTGCACGAGCACGTTCACGTCGGGATAACACCGAGCCCTACCCACTCGATTTCACGAAGACCCATAATTACTTCGCCCGTTTTGTCGTCAATTACCAACTCGTGAACATCCTCGTGAAAACCATCGTCAACGTAAACGATGCAACGACGTCCGTCGGTGAGATTTTCGACGAACTCTTTGACCTTGCAATCTTTGATTTGCTCACCGACAAGAGCGTCGCAATCCTCGGCCGCGCAGCGCTGGAGGGGCTCTCGAAAGAGTAGTAGGGCGACAACTATCAGTGCTAATTTCATGGCCCGCCGTCCATCGTGTTTGTTTCGTAGGTTCCGGTTCCACATACCTTACCTCAATGCACTACAGTAGCTACAAGAACGACATCGATGCTGTTACTGAGTTCGCCACTCCGATCATCGCTCGCAGGCGTTCTAGAACGAACAACCCGACATCACCACACTCGCTTTGCCGTCCAACCGTACGTTATATTTTTGTTTGAGGCATCACCCTCCATACGTGCCGTCGAAGTCCCGTATAGTGTCGTTCCATCATGAGAGAGGCTTGCATGGCTCTCGATTATTCCCGACCTCGTCGTAGTGGAGAATGAGAGACGAATGGCCCCATCTTTAGAGATTGATTGAGCGGTGCCGTGCAAAGCGGAGAAGTGAATCGAACTGAGGCCGCCTGGTATGCCCCCCGAGCTTATGGCAAGTCCTGTCTCTGATATCGTAGAGCCTGAAATTATCCCGTTCTTGATTGAGAGTGCAAAGAAACCACTCCGATTAAGGGAGTCCTCAGACTCGCGTAAGGTCCAAGCCCATACTCCCTCGCTCCATATATCCCCAACAACCGGGGCTTTCTCAGAGTCCCGTAAAGGCTCGCTACTGCCGGAACCTTTGCCTGGGCTAAAGAGGACGTGTTTGGCAAGGAGCTCATGCTGAGAATCAGAGCCCTCCCCGAACCAGTCGATAGCTCTGCCCGTGACATCTTTGCCATCTGTGTGTGCCGTAAACCCCTTCTTAATCTCGAACGACCGGTTACCCGTGTTGGTAATCACATCCGACAGAAACAGGTGTGTGATACCTACCTGTTGTAAACTTCGAACCTCTCCGGGCTGCGACTGCGCGTCCTGATCGTTATCGAACCACAGTCCGAGCTCGCTAAGTTCATCTCCGCTTAGCTTATTGTCTCGGTTTGAGTCCAAGAGTTGAAGCGCCTCAAAACCGTGAGTCCAAGGTGTCGGTTGACCTCCATCGTTCGATCTCTTACCTCCGAATGTCCACGGACCGAACAATTGCTCTGCGCGGGTAATTATGCCCTTGTGTTCCGGGTCGTGCACAAGCAACGGGCTCTTCGCGGAGCCCTTCCACGTCCAGAACCGTTTTGTGGATTGAGGATTCAAGGGAAACGCAACAATCGATACGTTCGAGTCGAGATCATAGGAATCATCAAATACCAAAGAGATGGGGGTGTCCAACTCGTAATCAAAGGTCACGGTCTCACAACTACGAGCCTCTGACTTTTTCATGAGGGTGCAGCTATCTTTAGTCAAAAAGATCTGTCCATCGGCACAAGATCTTTTACTTTCGAGGGGTTCGCTCCCCCAATCAACTCCACCGAAGCCGATATCTCTCTTATCAGCCTCCCCTGTTGGATTGTGTTTGAAATTATCACACTGAAGGTACGAGTCGAGGTTCGCTTGGTATGTGCTCGCCGCGTACGTATTCATGCATGTGATCCAACTCCACCATTCGTCATACCCCGGGCCATCATTGTCCGTATAGTGCGTCACCCTGCCTGTATCGTCTCTTTCAGCTTTCCATCGACTCTGGGAGGGAAATGGCTTTTCCGGGCAGGCTCCCGTGGATTTTTGCAACATGTAGAGCCATAGCGAGTTCATGAACCATATAGTCGCCCCTTCATACCTTTGGTGCTTGCCAACCTTTCCTCCACCTCCGGTAAAGATGGCTGCGTATTCAGAATCGCCCATCCTCTTATTCACCTTATCCGAAACCCTTGAATCGCCGGATAAGCCGGTCTCTACGCTATTTCGACCCGGCGGCAGAACGACCTTCGCAACGGTATCTATGAGGTCTATTCCACACGACCCTTTCGGAAATGACGCGAGAATGTGCTCATTGGGATCGTGGTTTGTCGATCGACCATAGAAATCAACACTGTAACAACCATCAGCCAATCGGGGTGGGGTTGGAGTTGGCGTTGGAGTTGGAGTTGGTGTGCATATCGGATTTTGAGTTGGTGTGCATATCGGATTTTGAGTTGGTATCCATGTCGGATTTGGGGTTGGTGTGCATATGCCGGAGATAGTCTGTGTTTCAGGGGCGCAGGGGCGGCCGTTGCCGGTAGCCGGTCGGGCGACCGAACGAGAAATCTGTAGAGAGGTTCCGCAAGGAAGGTTTGAAACTATGGGCCAATCGCCAGGAACGCAATCCTCAGAGGAGACTGCGGACTCGGGGCTCTGTATATCTTGCGCAGCGGCGTTACCCATCCAACACACAAAAAGGAGCGCTATCAGACAGGACGATGCAATTAATCTTTTATGCATATGACACCAGCTCTTTGTGTAGCTAACGAACCCAAGACCTGCTCCTCGCGGTGCGAGGGCCGGTTACGCCAAAAGTTCCGAACAACGGCCCTTTAGCAAACGACGCAACCATCACCATCAGTGAACGTCACAAAACTCGGAATACTTTACAGTTTCTGCTTGCCCCCTATTTGCCAGCATTTTTAGCTGCTTAATAACTCCGATGCCGCGAAATGAGATTGCCCTGCTAATCTATGCAGAGAGCATCGCTCAGAGTCTTGTTAAGGGCGCGGAAGGTGGGTAGCGCTATTTTATCCTCCTCGGGGACGTTCAAGAAGGGTTTCTCAAGGTACAGCACCCCCATCGGACGTTTATCCCCTACGGTTGCTGAGAATCGGGTGATGGGGATAGAGAGGAGAGGGTTTTCCTGAGTTTCGACCGTGTGTTCGAATCTTTCGGTGATAGGCCGACGAGTAACGAAGGCGCGCTCGACCATCCCTTGAGGCGATTTAGCTTGATGAAAGGAGGACTTGTTTGAATAGCTCTCCTGAGAGGTCCACAGAGGAACCGGCCCAACCTCCATGGCTCTCACCCGCCCGATGATTCTACCGGGTGTAAGGATCCCGCTTCGTTTGTTAGCAACGAAGAGGCATCCACCAGTGAATCCCGCTTTCGGTATTAACGTCGTCAAGATAGCACTTAAACTTGCTCTGTCAGGAGTACCGTCCGGCATAGTGTCATAAAGAGCCCTTAGCGCTTCCTGGATTTCGACTGAGCACTCCTTCACGAACGGATTAAAAACTATTCGCGAAAGCCCAGGTCGGGCGCCGTGGTGACGGGCCGGATCGAATTTGACCAGCCTTTTGAAGTGAGTGGGGCACATCTTGTAGTACGCCGAGGAATTGGCCACTATCACGTTCCTGATGGTAGACGAGAAGTCTCGACCAAGATTCTCCGATAGATACTTCGAAGCATAACTCCAATCTTCTCTCGAGGATGAGTACGTCTCTGGGAATTCGGCCCGCGCCAGAGCTTCTCCTACGGAGATGTAGTGATCAAAGATCTGGTCAGCCGGATCGAGTGGCGTCGTAGCCACTACGCCTCCCTGCTTCGGAGCAAGCGTTAACACGTGAGCCAATTCGCGTGGGGAAAACCCTAGCGACCGCTCAATTGCATCCTCCACCCTTTGAGTATCTACCGAATCTAGGACCTCCTTATAGACGGAGGGATAGTTCCATGCGATTAAATTCATCCCCAAATCCCGCAGGATGACCTTACAGAACCCGGCCAACGGGTCGAAATTTTTGCCCTTGCAGAGGGCTTCAACGGTTGATGCGGCGATCATGGTCTCTGCTAGTCGCGATAGTTGGAACGGTTGTGAGGACTGTAGCTTATGAGCAGATGAGGTCTGAAGACCTTCGGCGACAATACCCTTGATGCGAGTTGGACCAGCCCTACTGATAAGAGCGGCCGGATTGTTCGGATTTAAAGGAGCGTCTGCTCTTTCACGAAGTAGTCTCACCAATACAAATCCGAGCAGCGCGGCATCCTTTCTGATCACTGATAAAACCCGTGAGGGGTCTGTTGTAGAGAACTCATAGAGGCCTGCAGACTCAATTTCTTCCACCACCGTCGGATTAAACGGGAACCAAAGGCAGTTTACGTGCCGTACTGCTCGTTGAAGTCGACGGAAGGTAAAGCTACTGGTACTACTTTTTTCGATTGCCGCAGTTGGGGACATGAAGAAGACCTCCCCTAGGTCATAGCAAGTGTCGCTCTGGTTGCCAACCCACACCATCCGATTAATCTACGCCAGCGGGAGGGAAGCTGGATTATCCTAGATTCGGCAGTTCAGGAGGATGAAAATGATGCAGCTGGCTAAAAGCACGAAGTATTTTGAACTTTTCGAAAGGCGCAACCCTGGCACCGTCAGGGTGAGCACCGAACATTCAAAAGAGAAAGTGATTGTAGTCAGATGCGC
>JBDLRS010000022.1:0-8711 GCA_039799965.1 Pseudomonadota bacterium | reverse complement strand
GCTATTTCTCAATAGCACGGGGATCCGTAATGGAGTGTGGCGCACTCTTTGATCTGTTAAACGCTCTAAACTATGTCTCCCCCGACGAGTATCGCGCTGGAAAGCGTTTGCTTACAAGGATCGCAGCCATGCTTTCCAAGCTATGCCTTCAGCCCGCATGATGCCTGTTTCGGGTACGTTCACGTTTACGTGCACGAGCACGTTCACGTCGGGATAGCACCGAGCCCTACCCACTCGATTTCACGAAGACCCTTTTATAAATGGATAAATCATCCGAGCCAAAGAAAGCAACACGTTACCTACGCCATCCTGTTATATCCCTTCATATCTCAGTGGATACGACCGGCTTTTTAGTCGTCTCCGCCTCGCTTGGCTCTCCAACCCGATACGGGGGCGCAACAGCGCAGATGCGGACGTGTATCGATGCGGTCGGTGAACAGGAGTTAAAGGGGCACAAAGGTAGATGCAGATGAGGTGGTTGTTGAGGTTGGTCGGCCGAGCTCCAGCCAGAAGAGTTGGGCTATCGCGATAAGCGCCGGACCGATAAAGACCCCCAGGAGTCCGAACGATGCAACGCCACCGAGCACACCGATGAAGACTAAGACCGTCGAGAGCTTCGTTGTTTGGCTAATGAAAAGGGGCCGTAGGATATTATCCACAGTGCTCACAACCAAGGTTCCCCAGATTGCTAATCCTGCGCCGTGATACCATGGAAGATCTGTCGCAAAGAGGAGATACGCGGTCACCGGTACATAGATAAAGGGGGGACCAAACGGCACAAATGAGATTATGAGAGTGATGATTCCCAGGAGGAGTGGGGTAGGGGCCCCAGCCACATAGTAGCCAATACCGGCAAGGACTCCTTGGGCAAGGGCGGTTGCGAGAACACTATACGCCGCGCCTCGTACCGTGACATGAACCGTGTCGATCAGCTTGGCGATGCCCTCTCCACCGATGCGTTCAAGGATATTTCTCAGCTGCGCTAGCAGAACCTCCCCATGTCGGTAAAGGACAAAACAGCCAACGAGCGAGGCGAAGATCGCCGCCGCTGTCGCAAGGATTCCCCGCGCTGCTGAAGTAGCGAATGAGAATATGGCGCCTTGATGTTCCTCAACAAAAGCCGCCAGGGATCCCGGGTCGCTCAAGAAGGCGAGTGCTGCTGTCGCTAGAATCTCGCCTCCCAGCGGGAACGACGCCAAAGTGTCGGCGATCGTCTGCGGGTTGGTGGCGCGGATCTGTGCCGCTAAAGATTTCATCTCTGATGTCAGTTGAACCGGTAGGGATACGACGATGAGTGTCAGGACGATCCCTAGTAGCAAGGTGGCGAGCAACGGAGCTAGGTACACCGGCTTGGGAGCGATCCTTCGAAGTTGGGTATAGGCGGGCCATGTTGTGGTTGTTAGGACGACTGCCCAGAGGAGAGGGGCCCAAAAAGGGCGAACTATGATCCACAAAGAGATCATGAATCCGATGATGAGGGATCCGGTCAATATGCGAAGAGCTATTCTATATCGTTCACGTTGGCTTGAGTCATTCATGGGATGCATCGATGGGCTTTTGAGTCCACGAACGACAGATTGCTTCTCCTTTCAGGGCTCGTCAAATGAAAATTTCTTCGATTGAGGAGCCAGATGATGTTGGTTCCGAATATGCTTACTACTCGTCGCCGGTGCGGCTCACACTCAAGGCACGGGCAGCGTAACGTGACGCTCCGTTACTTCTCCTGGACGCGAGTACGAACAGGAGCATTCGGTGTCTCTCCGGTGATCGTGCTGCTTTTGGCAGGAACGAAAAAGGTGAGGGGAGATATTCTCCACCTCACCATCGATGTCATACGACCGCTTCCTACGAGATCAGAGAGGTGTTACTACCTCACAGTCGGCTCGTTGATGTCGTTGGCGCCAAGTAACGATAACCCACCAATAGCAAAACAGCCCCGATGACAGACATGATGAGACCGGCAGGCTCTCCCTCTCCATAAAAGCCGAGCACCCGTCCTACCAATGAGCCCACGAGCGCGCCGGCGATACCGAGCACCGTCGTGATGATGAAACCGCCGGGATCTCGCCCTGGCATGAGAGCCCGAGCTATAACTCCGACCACGAATCCGATGATAATTGTCCAAAGAATAGTCATATATGCCTCCCCTCTCCAGCAACAGCTGAACAGACCTTAGTAAGCACGTAGATTTCACTCTATGTGACGACCTTTCACTATGTCGTTGCTCATGAGGGGCCCAGATGGGTCGGCCGCTCCCCTAAGGCCAATCGCTCTTCATCGAGTAACAACCCACCGTGTCGAACGCGGCACTGGTAGATCGGTCGTTTGTGGATGGGAGTCGTCCTCGACGAGCCAGCATTGCCATGACCACAGGAAGAACCAAAAGCGTGAGAGCCGTAGCGGAGATAATTCCTCCGATAACAACGGTCGCGAGTGGGCGTTGCACTTCGCTACCCGTACCGTGTGAGATCGCCATGGGAACGAAGCCAAGTGACGCGACAAGCGCGGTCATAAGCACCGGTCGCAGTCGTGCAACCGCGCCTTCCGTGATCGCTGTGAGGGGGTCCTTTCCTCGCATTAGAAGTTGACGAGTGAAGGTCACCAGTACCAACCCGTTTAAGACCGCTACACCCGAGAGCGCGATGAATCCAACGGTGGCGGAGATAGAGAACGGAATGCCACGAGCCCACAACGCGATGGCGCCTCCGGAGAGCGCGAACGGGATTCCGGAGAACACAAGAAGTGAATAGGTGAGAGAGCGGAAGGTGATGACGATCAGGCCGAAAACGCTCAACAAAACTACCGGCACCACGAAGAGGAGTCGACTCTTCGCGTTGAGCAGGTTCTCGTATTGTCCTCCCCATCCGAACCAATATCCCGGAGGGAGCTGAATCGATGAGGCTATGCGCGCTTGAGCTTCCTCAACGAACGTGCCGAGATCCCGATTGCGGACGTTCGCGGTTACCACAATTCGACGTTTGCCATTCTCTCGGCTGATCTGGTTCGGCCCCTGGGTGACGCTTATGTCCGCGACCGAGGAGAGGGGGATAAAGGACATCGTGGGCCCCTCTGGTTTAAGCTCTGTTCGAGCGTACTCCATCGAGTGAAAGTGTGGAGCTATGTCGGTAGGGATAGGAATCGGTACGCTTGAAAGCGCGAGGATGTCGTTTTTGACGTTCTCGCCCAATCGTACCACAATTGGGAAGTTTCGATCCCCTTGGTAGAATCGACTCACCTCGCGCCCCGCGTATGCGGTTTCGACAACCTCTTGGAGATCCTGACTGCTGAGTCCGAGTCGAGCAAGTTTCTCGCGGTTCGGCTTCACTTCAACAAGTGGAAGTCCGGTAATCTGCTCAACTTTGACATCAGAGCTTCCGGGGATTGAGGCGAGAATGTTCTCGACCTTCTCTCCGTTTTCCAAAAGAACGTCGGTGTCATCTCCAAAGATCTTAACCGCTACATCGCTTCGAACTCCGGCGAGGAGCTCATTAAATCGCATCTGAATTGGTTGCGTAAACTCGTAGTTATTCCCAGGTACCTGGAGCGCTATCTTCTCAAATCTTTCCACGATCTCTCGCTTGCTCAGGGACGGGTTAGGCCATTCAGAGCGCGGCTTGAGCACGATGTATCCATCAGCGACGCTCGGGGGCATCGGATCGGTCGCGATCTCGGCCGTGCCAATCTTCGCGAATACGTGGCTCACTTCAGGCTCCTTTCGTAGTGCGTCCTCAAGCTGATACTGCATCTGAATCGCTTGGGTGAGAGAGGTTCCTGGAATTCGAAGTGCGTGCAGCGTGATGTCACCTTCATCGAGGGATGGGATGAACTCTGAGCCGAGCCTCAAGAATAGACCGAGAGAAAGAACGAGCACCGCGGCGGCGCTTACACATACCGCGCGTGGAATTCGGATAAGTCGGACTAGAAGGGAGCGGTACCAACTGAGAACTCGCTCCATCCGGCTCTCATGCGAGGATGTAGCCTCGCTCCGTACAAATGTCGCCACAGCCGCAGGAACGAATGTTAAGGAGAGAACAAAGGCGCCCACGAGTGCAAGGAGGACGGTGAGAGCCATCGGATGGTACATCTTTCCCTCAACTCCGCTCAGGGCCAAGATTGGGATGTAGACCACGATAATGATGAGCTCCCCGAACATCGTCGCCTGTCGTACCTCGGACGAGGCTTTGAACACCACGTCGAGTCGCTCCTCGGTTGTGAGCTTTCGCTGTAGATGGTGGCGCGCTTCCCCTAAACGCTTGATGCAGTTTTCGACGAGAATGACGGCGCCATCAACGATAAGTCCAAAATCAAGAGCGCCGAGACTCATCAGGTTCGCGCTCAACTTGCTCTGGACCATCCCTGTAATGGTAATAAGCATCGCCAGCGGAATCACCAGCGCGGTAACGATAGCCGCGCGAATGTTTCCAAGCGCAAAGAAGAGAACCGCCACGACCAAGATCGCTCCCTCGATCAAGTTCCGTTCGACCGTCGCCACGGTCGCCTTCACAAGGTCAGCCCGATTGTAAACGGTCCTAATGCGCACACCCTCAGGAAGAGATTTTTGAACCTCTTCGATCTTGGCGGTGACCCTCTGGGACACGGCGAGACCGTTTTCACCGATCAACATGAACACGGTTCCAAGGACCACCTCACGCCCATCTCGAGTCGCCGCGCCCGCCCGGAGTTCGGAGCCTTCGGCCACCGTCGCTACCTGTCTGATACGGACAGGAGTTCCCTCGTGTACGCTGACCACGAGGTCATCAAGCTCATGGATCTGATGAACCTGCGCGGGAACGCGAACGAGAAATTGCTCCCCGTTTTTCTCGAAAAATCCTGCGCCAACGTTAGCGTTGTTTCGGGCCAAAGCGATGCCGATATCGTTCAGGGTAAGCCCATACGCACGAAGCTTCTCTAGATCGGGGGTCACTACGATCTGCTTAGATTCACCGCCGATAGCATTAACTTCCACGACGCCGGGGATAGTCATGATCTGAGGACGCACTACCCAGTCCTGTATCTCGCGGAGCTCCTGAAGATTGCGGCGCACAGCCGAGTTGGGTTCATCCTCTACGACAAACATATAGATCTCGCCGAGCCCGGTCGCGATGGGACCCATGGATGGCATGATGCCGACCGGGAGTCGATTTTTTGACTCTTGGAGACGTTGCGCGATGAGTTGTCGAGCGAAGTAAATATCGGTGCCATCCTTGAACACCACCGTTACTTGGGAGAGCCCGTACCGTGAGAGGGAACGGGTATACTCAAGAGCGGGGAGCCCGGCGAGCAGGAGCTCAATCGGATTGGTTATCTGCCGTTCAACTTCAAAAGGCGAGTATCCACTCGCTGGCGTATTGATCTGCACCTGCACGTTGGTGATGTCCGGTACGGCGTCAATGACAAGGTTTCGCGCCGATACCGTCCCGATGATCGCGACAACCAGGGTGATACCGAGAACCCAAAAGCGGTGCTTGATAGAGGTCTTGAGGATAAAATTGAACATCGCACGCTCCTGCTAATGGTCGTGGCTCGCTCCATGTTTCAGGATATCGGCTTTAATGATGAAGGAGTTCCTGGTCACGTACTCGGTGCCGGAGGTGAGCCCAGATTTCACTTCGGTCCACTCTCCGTTGGAGATGCCAAGCTCAAGCGGTCTCCCCTCATAGATCTCTCCGTACTTGGAGAATACTACATTCCAAGGGCCGAGCGTTTGAATGCCGGAGGGGCGAACCGCTACAGGTACCTCCCTCTCTCCTACAACAAGGTCTCCTGTGACGAACATTCCAGGAACCAGTCGCTGTTTTTCGTTAGGGAGAACGACACGAACTAATTGGGCCTGAGCTTTTTCATCCGCGTAGGGAGCGATGTAATCGACGGTTCCCGTAAAGGCTTCCTCCCCCGAGGCTCCTCTCACGAGCACCTGCTGACCTACCTTCACCGATTCGCGCTCCTCAAGCGGAATGAAGAAGTCGGCCCACACCTCTGAGAGGTCAGCTACGATGTAAACCCACTGATTCTCAGGAACGAATTCACCTACGATGAGGTGGCCGTTGATTACGGAGCCCGCAATCTGAGAGCGAACCTCAAAAGGTTGTAAACTTTGATTGCTCTCAATGATCGCTAGAACCTCTCCCTTGGCGACGGGATCGCCGATATGTTTACGCCCCTCCTTTACGACTCCCGCGAAGCGGGGAATGATATGCGCGATGCGATGCTCACTTGGAGTTATCTTGCCTCGCATACGGATCGTTTGTTGGATAACCTGTGCTTTCGCGGTTTCAGTTTCGATCCCTGATTCCCGCGCTACGTCCGGGGCCAGGGTGGTTCGTCCCTCATACGATGGATAGCTCCATCGCAGTGGGGCGTTCTTGTAGGTTGCTTCAACGGAGACGTCAAATGAGTGTGGCTCTGCGATCTCCTGGTCGCTCAGTAAAAAGTCGCCCTTGGGAGTGAAGGTAACCTGGTTTCGTATCCCTCCCAATCGTTGCAACGTAACGCTAAGTGAGAGGGCGTCGGGCGATACGAGTTTTCCGTTATCCGAAAGATATGCCCGAAATCGAGGAGGTCCACCCGCCTCGTGAATGCCAAGCTCAAGCTCGATATCACCCTCTTTGAGCATCCTACCGCCGTGCGGCCCGTACTCCTCTTCGGTGTGCTCGTGTTGGTGTCCGTGCTCAGTGTGTTTGTTGTTGCACCCAAGGGCTGCGAATCCGATGGCGGACGCTAGAAGCGTCGGTACGATGTACGGTAGACCACGTCGCATTTAAACCTCCTCACCAACGAGAATCGATAGACGGGCGCGGGCCATCGCCGCTTGCTGTCGTAGACTTAGACCTGTGAGCTGCGCCTCATTGAGCGCTCGAAAAGTTTGCCACACGTCGAGCACGCCGCCCTTGCCGCTTGTATAGGCGCGCTCTTCCGCGTGAAGCGCGCTCTTGAACGCAGCCTCCACCTGAGCTGTGTAGATCTCCACCTGTCGCTCCGAACTCACCGCGGCGGCGTGTGTTGCTGTGACTTGAAGTTCAAGTCCGCCTCGGTTGATCAGATCGGATCTGCGATTCGCGACCACACGTTCGGCCGCCGCGCGCGTTCGCTCCCCCTGATTTCTATTCCAGAGCGGCAGCGGAATGGTGATGCCAGCTCCAACGAAGTCACCTCCATCGTTCGTGTGTTGATAGACAACGCGGGGTACGACGGCGGGAAAGGCGTCGAGCTCCGCGAGTCGTAGCTGCTCCGCCGTCAACTCCTGAATGATGTCGATTCGCGCCTTCTCACTAATGCGGCTTGCCCGAGCTTTATCAAGGAGGAGTGTCGCCGCTGGTATCTTAGAAAACTGAGGGGCGCGAGTGGCGACGACGGAACATATGGTGCCGAGTGAGATCGCAAGCTCGGCCTGTAAAGCTGCCAGCGATGCCTCCGCCCCCGTGCGTTGCGCCTCTAATCGGTATTGCTCCCCCTCGAAGAGAGACTCCGAACCCTGAGAAAGTAGCCCCTCTTTAACATGCTTCTTAACGGTCGCGACCCTTCGTGCCGCGTCCTCCTCGGCGCGTTGAAGGATGCGTACCGTTTCCTGAAGAGCGAAGAGCCGTACGAAATTCACGGTAGTTTCCTGGGTGAACTCAAGCAGCTTGATGTTCTTCTCGGTGTCGCCCGCCTTTTGCAGGAGCTCTGCGACCTTGTCTCTCTTGCCGAAGTTGGAGAGCCTCATCGGCTGACTCAGAGTAACCGAGCTTTGAGGATCATTGGCTCCTCCGATATACATTCGGGTCCAGGTCTCCTCGGCGGAAAGCTCTGGATTCGCCCACAGTTTTGTGTCGATAGCTCGAGCGAGTTGTGTTGCGTAGTCCCTGTCGATCTCAGCGACTAGGGGACTATTGGCGAGCGCGTGAGCGCGAAATTCCTCTAGAGAAGCTTTAAGCTCGCAGGTGGCTCCTGACACGA
Source organism: Pseudomonadota bacterium (assembly GCA_039799965.1). Taxonomy (GTDB): domain Bacteria; phylum Bdellovibrionota_C; class UBA2361; order UBA2361; family OMII01; genus OMII01. Next base: position 776 of record JBDLRS010000022.1, on the reverse strand, counting down.
CTGATGATGGGGTGGCACGCGCGAGGGGCACGCAAAGTGAGAGGCCCAGACTCGCGGAGAGCAGCAGGATGTTGGCTATGGAGGGCAAGGTTCGCATGAGATCTTTGATCCTACCTGATCGTACTCCACGTAAGGTGTGACGCGTGTTATTGGGAAAACAGCCAATTCGTCCGATACCATAACAAGTGCGCCTCATTTCGGCGAGCCTTGCATTCGTGCTTTGGTGACCCTTTATGGATCGCGCTGAACCCGATAGGGCCCGTGAGGATACACGCCCCTATCGGATCGGCCTTGCAAATGATGGCGCCCCTGCCACCGTCCGAAGAGGCCCCGTACAGCGGTGTCAGTCTTGGGGTATCCCCGTTTATCTTGGGTCTTCGCGAAATCAAGTGGGTAGGGCTCGGTGTTATTCCGACGTGAACGTGCACGTAAACGTGAACGTACACGAAACAGGCATCATGCGGGCTGAAGGCATAGCTTGGCAAGCATGGCTGCAATCCTTGTAAGCAAACGCTTTCCAGCGCGATACTCGCCGGAGGAGACATAGTTAAGAGCGTTTAACAGAATGGACAGCTCTCCAAAAGTAACGGCGAAATCATGGCGATCCTCTTAAAGATAGTTGCTATGAAGACCCCTAAAAGAATCCCTCTCCGCGCGTAAGTAATCGAAGTGATTGCAATGAGTAATTACTTTGAGAGGAGAGGGATATGGGAACACCCAGTTACGAAGGTAAGCAGGTGTATATGGGGTTGGATGTTCATCGTGAGTTTTTCGTT
>JBDLRS010000021.1:0-8788 GCA_039799965.1 Pseudomonadota bacterium | reverse complement strand
TTCCAAGCTATGCCTTCAGCCCGCATGATGCCTGTTTCGGGTACGTTCACGTTTACGTGCACGAGCACGTTCACGTCGGGATAACACCGAGCCCTACCCACTCGATTTCACGAAGACCCATTTTAAAGAGGTTATGAGTAAAGCGTCTGTTTCGAATGACGCTCTGAGTTTCGTTACAATAGTTTTACAAACCTCTCACGTCGTTGTGACAACTCCCCTGCCGAGGCGTGGCATACCTACTTCCACGTCCTGATGAATGGACGGCTGATTGTAGGAATAAAAGGGGATGTTATGAATCGTAATGATGTTGAGAATAAGATCACAGAGGAAGCCACGATTGAGGTTGTAGAGGCCGAGGCTACCAATGCGTACCTTCACTCCCTTCTCAAGGAGATCTGCGCTGGGGAGGAGTTCTCTATCCTTCGAGAAACGCTCCGTCTCTACTGTGAGGAGATCACGATTCACTAGCAGAGGGGTGAACAAGGGTTCCGTCGTGAGCATTTTGAGAGTTTTGACGAAACGAGGCGGAGACGACGAAAAAACCGGAGGGGTATCCACTGAGATACGTTGAGGATTTTTTCGGCGGCTCCAACGAAGTTGCAGTCAAACTATCGAAATGCGCAACAGGAAATCATTTTTCACCACCCTGTTAGGTCAGAATATCCCCATTCCAAAGAAGCTCAAAAAATTGCTCAAGGGGAAATCCTTCGACGCCATCTTCAAGGGTGGGTGCTTTGCCTCGGTAGACGACGATAGCTCGCGAGATATTCCCTTCTTTGAGGAGGGGGCGAAGTGATTTGCCGAAGTCTGAGCGCCATACGGCCGATGTTTTAATCTCAATACCGATAGTTTTCGCCCCGCATTGCCAAATAAAGTCGATCTCGGATCCCCCGCTTGTTCTCCAATGATATATCTCGCCACCACAGTTGAGATACGAGATAGTCGCACGTAGCTCATGCAGTACCAGAGTTTCAAGCAGTGCACCTCGTTCGTACTCGTGAGGTTTGTCACGGGTGAGTCCCTGGAGGGCGCGAGCGACGCCGCAATCAAAGAGATAGAATTTTGGTTGCGTGACCTCTCGGACTTTTGCTCGCGGTTGCCATGCGGGGACAAGAACAGCAACTAGTGTATCAACAAGGATCTCAAAGTATCGCTCCACGGTAGTGCGCGCGACGCCGGCATCACGCGCGACATTGCTATAAGAAAGCATCTGACCATTAAGGATCGACGCAACGCGGAGGAATCGAGTAAAGGAGGCGATGTCCTTTACGAGCGCCTCTTGGCGGATCTCCTCTTTGAGGTATGTGGCCACGTACGCTTCTAGCATCTCGTTCGCCACATGTGGTCTACTGACGATTCCTGGAAGGAGCCCGATAGTCATAGCAGAGTCGGCAGAGTAGTCCGCTCCTAGTTCAGAAAACGTAAGGGGGAAAAAGTTTCGCTGGATCACTCTGCCGGCTAGTAAGTTGGCCTCTAGCCGACGCAGCTTTCGGGCACTTGAACCACTTAATGCGAAACGGACATCATCCCCTCGCACGGAGATAATGTCGTGCACCTGGTTTAGAAGTCCGGGTGCCTTCTGTATCTCATCAATGACCACCCATGAACCTGGTGGAAGTGCGTCGACTTGAGCCCGAAACTGAGCTTGGCTGGTAAGGATCGGGATAAGCTCCTCATCAAGAAGTAGATTCACCCAGAGCTTGGCTTGAAGGGAGCTTCGAAGCCAGGTTGTCTTCCCGGTTGCCCGGGGTCCGAAAACGAAAAATGAGTAATCTGGATGCTTTAGGGTTCTATGATACATTGTGGGTAAATTGTAGTGCATTTTACCCGCAATGTGGAAGGGGTAAAGGCTGGGTTCGGTTATGTGGGATTCGACAGGCTACCGGTACTAGCGGCTCTATAGGAAAAAAACCCAAACAGTGACTCATCAGGGTTCCAATCCGGTAAGCACTCATTCAGATTCGACGCCACCATTGAATAGCAGCGCGCGCCAATCCAAGTGTTGTTGTCGCTGCGGAGGCCTCATAGCGTAACGGATGACGCCTTCCGAGGCACCAAATCGCCTCAAATCCAGCTTTTATACTAACTCCGAACCCCCCAAAGAGTCGTAATCTCGTATCGCCTGACCACCACCAAAGCCACCTTTCACCTGGATTGAAGCGGCGCGGGTCTTGGGCGCGCCGTTTTGAAAAAAATAATTGCGACGCCCTACAGTCGCAGGCTAGGTTTAGATTAACGCTTCAAGCTGGGATGATGAGGTATGAACTCGAAAAAAATGAAGGCTTTATTTACCTACTTCCTGCCTCTTACGATTGTTCCTTTGTGTGGATTATTCGCGGTCCTGGCTTATGGAGAAGACGGTACCTTGGTGTCCGGTCAGGTTTCCTTATCGCCAAACCAAGGGCCAAATTCAGGTTGCCAACCATTATATCAGTCGCAGGGATCCTCCAAGATACCCCCCAGCAGTTCGCCTCAGCAATGGAGCATGTCTCCCACAGCCGCGACTATCTGCTCTGAAGAGGCTGCCCCATGCAGCGAGTGTAGAAAAATCAAGATAGTGTGTGATTCGACTGATCTATTCGTAGCAAGTTATGCTGGAGGTTATTGCGAATTGCACATTCCAGGTCGATATGCTCAGTTGCTCGATGCCTTAAGAGCGGAATCTAACGCAACTTGCGAAAGAGAAGGTCAGCCATCCCCCAAGGAACCTCAGCAAAGCGACCGCGAAGATCAGCCTGATATCTGCGGAATAACTTTCGATCAGCTCGATTTCCGACAGATATTCAGCTTCAATCTGGACCACCTCATCTTTAAATTAAGGCAATGCACGCCCGATCTTGTTTGCGAAACATTTGGCTCATCTCCTGGCTGCGACTTAGCAGAGATTATCGAAGAAATATATTATTACTATATATCCTTCGGAGGATTGTATGATGAATTATTCCACCTCCTGCAAACAAAAGAGCAGTGGTGTGGTCCACTAGCTTGTATGGAGTATGGATCAGCTAAAGCAAACCTGGATGCTACGAAAAAATTTGTGTCATTAATCATTGATTTGGCAAACATCAATGCACAAGTATACGCCCCAATAGTAAAGCACTATTGCACTACTTTGTTTAAGCTTGAGATCGGTGTCGGCATAGAAAAATGCATATGCGAGCTTAGTCCTTTTACAGGTGCTGCCTGCGGTGCGTGCCTTTCAAAGGCGAAAATTCCGAGATTGCCAGCTGTTTGCGAAAACCTTCTAAGTGATAAGGAGCAGCGTACGATAATATCAGAAACGTCAGGCGGATATCGCGATCAAAATAAACGAACTCATTCCTGTCGTGTATACGCGGAGGATGATTGTATAAAAAGATATTGTCCTGAAAAATCTGCGATATGCGTACGGAAAAATGAGCAACTTATACAAGAATGCTTCAATCAACAGAGGTGCAATAACCCTTGTCCAAGTCCAAGTAATCAAAGCCAGTGTTGCTCGCCAAATGAAGGGTGCTACCAACATAAATGTGAAGCCAAATTGGGGTGTAAAAATTGCTCAGGCTCTCAGCGCTGCGTGCCCACTAATACATATCCCTATTATGGATGTCGTAACGGCTTTACAAATGTAAGCGCCCTTAGTAAGCGCCCTTAACTAGGCACCCCCCTGAGCCGTGTCGCCCTCCTCCTGAGAGATCGATTGGATTTGTTTGGAGAGGCTAGTTTAAAATGGCGGTTTGAAAAAACTCGTTCCGGACTCAACGGTACATCTCTGAAAAGGTGGCGAACTCGGCCGGAACTAACTCTTCAATATGACCAAGAACAGGGTGTTTCATCTGTCTCAACAAGGAATGGCATACACGTTATCGCACATTTTTTTTACGCAAATCTCTAGCCTCGCCGCATGAGCCGCTTTAGCTTGAGTTTGAAAGGTGTTTGTCGAATTCGCTGACCACCCAAGCGGGGCACAGCGAAAACGAGAATGCCAACGAAAGGTCTCAATGCATAGCTCATGATTTCATGGAGCTGGTTTTTAGTTGAGGCTGCTGGTGGAAACGACACGTGAGGTTTTAGGGCGAAGTTCCTCAAGTGAGAGAACTTCGTCCATCCCCCGCACCTTCGTGCGTTCCCTGGTGAATGGTTACAAGGGGGAGCGAAGGATGTTTTGGCGATGATCGAAAGGTTTTTCCAACGCGGCATTAGTGTACAAGTACCTTTTAAATCGAGGATTCACTCATCATCAAGCGCGAGAGTCCTCTCTATCTCAAGCGCACTCACGTGTGGTGTTGCGTTTGCTTCCGTGATGTTCAGTCCCGGAGTTCACGCCCAAAGCTCTGCACAGCCAATCTTTCCTGGTGCCGTTGGCTTCGGCACTACGACGGTCGCTGGTTCAGGAAGAGGCACCGTTCCAGCGAAGACCACGGTCATCAAAGTCACCAATCTCAACGACTCGGGCACCGGATCACTTCGCGCGTGTTTAACCGCGAGTGGGCCCCGAACGTGCGTGTTTGAGGTCGGTGGATATATTAATCTGCTGACCAAGATCTCAATCAAAAACCCCAACGTCTCTGTTTTCGGGCAGACTGCGCCACATCCAGGCATCCAGGTTCGTGATGGCAGCATCGTGGTGCAAGCGGATGACGTCCTGATTCAGCATATCGGTTCCCGGCCCGGGGATAGAAATCTTCCGACGGATGGAGGTAACGGCATCAAGGCGAGTGAGCGCGACGCGTTCGGCATCTGGGGCAATACCTCATCAGATCCGGTGGAGCGGGTCGTTCTCGACCACGTATCCGCTACCTGGGGAATGGATGAATCTATCTCTACCTACACGGGCGTAAACGGCACCGCGGATGGGACGACCCCGATACGCAACGTTACCATATCGAATTCAATCATCGCCGAGGGGCTCAATAACTCCAATCACGGTGATACCGAGGGTAAGCACTCGATGTTCTCCCTTCTCGGTTCGAACACAAAGAACATCACCTACTACCGCAATCTCGTCTCAAGCTCTAACGGACGCCATATCCGCATGAAGATGAATTCGGACGTGGAGTTCCTTAATAATTACGTCTACAACTTCGCGAATTCGGCGACCAATGGCTACAACCAGTGGAACATGGATTACAGCTCCGGAGCGACTGGCAACCGGATCAACTTCATAAACAACTACTACCAGAGGGGACCGACTACAGCGGACACGACCTCACCGGTGTTCTTCTATAGTAGCTCGACTCCACTAGCGTCACGCATATATGTGTCCCACAACATATCCACCAACACCAGACCGACCGACTCGGGCAGTGAGTGGCTCATCGCAAACGCGAATGGAAAGGGACTTCCAGCTTCTATGCAAGCCACGTCGCCCGCGTTCCCACTTTCCAACGCGGCCAGCAATCTTGTGGCACCGACAGCGCTGCTGAGTGCGATTACTCCCGGTGTTGGGGCGCGTTATTGGAATAGGTACCCACACGACAGTCGAATAATTAACGAGGTCGTGACTAATACGGGTAAGCATAAAGATTGCACGACCACGAGGACATGTTGCGTAACGGGCACTGGAGGTAGTGGATACTGCCCGATCCCCGGAAAGATACTTATCGATGGCTCCACGAAGGACGCGTCGCAACCAATTGACGCATGGTCTGTGATTCCATCAGCAACTCGCTCCTTCGTTATTCCAGCGAATCCAACGGCGATCGCCGCGAATGGATACACGAACCTTGAAAACTACATCTTTTCGTTCTCGAGTGACGGTGGGGCAGGTGGCGTAACTCCGACCCCAACCAGTGTGCCGGCGACACCGACAGCGACTCCGACGTCTACTCATTCGCCTACGGCAACGTGGACCCCAACGTGGACCCCAACGTGGACACCAACGGTGTCTCCCACGTGGACGGCGACAGCGACTAACACCCCTCCGCCCACGGCAACGTGGACTCCTGTGCCTCCAACGGCCACGGCTACCGCGACCTTCACCGCGATGCCGACTGTCCCGACGGCAACAGCTGTTCCTACGCAGACAACACAAAAGCTCTTCAAGGTGCTTAAGGTTACCTCCTTGGCGGATAGTGGGGCGGGGACCTTGCGAAATTGCGTTGTGCAATCGTTCCCGAGAGTGTGTGTCTTTGAGATATCTGGCCGGATCGCGTTGGCAACCGATCTTCTGGTAACGCAGCCAGACCTCATCGTCGCGGGGCAGACAGCTCCGTCGCCGGGCATCATGATCACCAACGGTGGTTTCAACATTCAGAGCCACGATGTTCGTATCGAGCACCTCGCGCTACGTCCGGGAGATGAAAGCGCGGGAACAGATCCTGCCGTTCGCCGGTCGATAACGGTACAGGGTCTTGTGGCCTACAACGTAAAGCTCAAGAACCTCTCTATGTCATGGGGAGTTGACTCAAATATGACAACGGTTGGCCCCGTTGAGAACGTGACCGTTCAAGACAGCATCATAGCCGAGGCTTTATGGAGATCGATACACCCATTAGGTGCGCGATCCAACGGAGTTCTCGTCGGTGAGAAGGCGCGTGGTATGGTATTCGTTGGAAACCTCTTGGCCTCGAACGTTGACCGAAACATTCGGTGGAAGTACGACACTCGGGGTGAAATGATCAACAATGTGATTTATGGATGGGGAGGAAGTACGAATTGGAACACAACCAATATCTCGGATCTTGAAAACAGGGATATCGGTGTGTACCTCGATATGATTGGAAACGTGTATCAGCCTGGTCCCTCCGGATTGAGAGATGCCTATGCGGTCTACACGGAGAACACTCCCTCCGGTACCAGACTGTACCTTTCGGATAATATCGCTCCTAAGATATCGAACGTTGAGTCTCAGTATCGCTGGGGAAGTCGTTTATTCGCCGGTCCAAGGCCCATTTCCGCCTCTACGACCGTTAGTTCGGTCCTCTCACAGGCGGGTAGTCGACCTTGGGATAGAAATGCGGACGATCTTAGAATCTTCGCTGGGGTTAGGGACAAAACCTTGGGACTTCGGGATAAGGTTGGAACGTGGCCATCATTCGCCAAGAACTATAGGGCTGTAACTGTCACAACCGACCCAATGACGGAGGAGGAGCTCAACGCGGCGTTGGTGCTCTTCGAGACCAAGTAGAGATATATCGGAGCGGTCGCGTGGGTGACCGCTCCCGATCGTGCGTCTGAGGAGCGGGGGAGCTCTTCTCGGGATGTGGAGGCAGCTATTGTGGTGCCCCGAGATCATAAGCCGCTCTTGGCACAAGCGACGTTATCGGAGTAGGGCAAGGCCACTCGCTACATCCTAACGTTACCCGTCTCATAGGAGGGGAGCCCGTTCATCGAGCTCATCGAAGAGGAAGTGGTTGTCCAAAGCGTACCCCATCTCGCGCACTCCAGATCCACTCTTGCGCCCGTACTTCTCGCTCCCAGCCCGATTCCCTCGCCTTTGCGACGTGGTAGAGAACTCAATCCTCTCCATCGCTATCCGTGAGGAATGAGCAGCGTCGCGGTGCGTGAACCTAAAACCGACCTCGGTTGTGAATTCACTCGTGACTCTGCGAGAGGAACATCCTGAGAGTGATGCCAAAAATATGTAAGCGACCACAACGCTCACAAAAAGGGTAAAAATAAATCGAAACATTCCTAGCCTCCCACTGTTGGCCTGTCTCTTAAGATCCCTAGCAGGGTCGTGCAAAATGATTTCCTGTTGCGCATTTCGATAGTTTGACGGCAACTTCGTTGGAGCCGCCTCGTTTCGTCAAAACTCTCAAAATGCTCACGACGGAACCATTTTTCACCACCCTGCTAGAATTTCTCTCTGAGCACTTCAGATAAACTGATAACCCTCGATCGCGGCTCGTTGAGAGCGGCTCATTATCAAACTCAGATGAGAGAGCGAGAGGGGAGACCCTCTCGCTCTGCATCTGGTTCCTATAGCCGGGACTCCCCAGCATGACTGGCCTGGGTGTTGACCCCTCTCGAAAAGAGTCCCCCCTCGGCGAGGGTAGTGAGCTTGCGGTCTGCGGAGCTCTCCTCGTCAAGTGACTCCTGAAGGAGATCCGCTACATCGTCGAGGTCCAACTGCTCCGCGAAGGCCCGAGCGGTTCCGTAGCCTGCAATCTCGTAATGCTCGACTCGTTGAAGGGCACCTATGAGCACAGCGTCCTTGACCTGTCTATCGCCTGAAGCGGCGATAACCTCCTCCGCCTCCTCAAGTAACCCCCTCATCGCCTCGCATTCATCGCGCGCAACCTGACGTCCCATCATTTGGAAAACCTGCTCGAGACGAGAGACTTGGTTGCGTGTTTCCTCAAGATGCTCCTCTACGGCGCTGCGGAGTGAGGCGTTGTCCGCGGCTTGAGCTACTCGAGGAAGCATGCTTACCAGTTGCTGTTCTGCGTCGTAGAGGTCAGTAAGCTCGCTGTAGAGTGCCTCGGCGAGTGTCGAAAGTTGCAATGTAATTCCCTTGGTCATGGTGAAACTCCCTATGTTATTCACACGTTCGCGATATCCGGAATAGATACCGCGCAAGAGCCTATACGGGTTGGATCGAGAGGAGAGATGAGATGGATTACCCAGGGGCATCGTTGAGCCGATCTTGTCCTCATCAATGGTACCTTCGCCCACCATCAAATCGTTTGATCGGTTGGCGCGCCGGTGGTTTCTGCCTAACAGGGTGGTGAAGAATGGTTCCGTCGTGAGCATTTTGAGAGTTTTGACGAAACGAGGCGGAGACGACGAAAAAACCGGAGGCGTATCCACTGAGATACGTTGAGGATTTTTTCGGCGGCTCCAACGAAGTTGCAGTCAAACTATC
>JBDLRS010000020.1:0-4625 GCA_039799965.1 Pseudomonadota bacterium | reverse complement strand
CGCAAAGAGTTTGTCTCGTTCGTGCTGGGACATCGATTTCGTTACGGCCTCGATCCGTTGCATCGTCACCGGATACGGCGCGATACGATCCTTGAGGTATTTGCCTATCGGCTCATACCTTTGCCCATTTTTTTCTGCGTAGGTGATAAAGAGCTCTTCGCCGTCAGCAAGTCGTACCGTGCCGGAGCCTTGAATGTGAAGAAAGAACGCGTCGGTTGGATCCACCCAGCACAGTTCGAGGTTCCTTCCTTTGAGCGCATGACCGCTATCGATCTCCTCGCGAGAGAAATAGGGAATCACCTTGCCGGCATGAACTCGTCCTCGTAGGGTCGATTCATCTTTAAACCGGTCGGAGAACTTCTTGAGATCTATGACAACGAGATCTTCGGGCTTCGCATAGAGCGGTCGCGAGAATTGAGGGTTCGATTTTGAGCTGCCTTGGATAATTGGCTCGAAATAGCTGGTGAGAAGGATCTCTCCCCAGTCACTTCCCCCATACCATTCGAGAAATCGAAAATTGCTCCTGATGTAGGAGAGCTTGGCGCTCGTCGGCTCAGATCCTTTGAGGATTGCGGCGAGAGTGTCTAGCGCCGCCGCATAGTCGCGGCGTGACACCGTGTCGCTTCCGAACTGCATAAGAGTGTCACCACTTTTTGTCAGAACATCGCGCTGTTGGGCGATCGCAACTTCGAGCCCCTCAAGGTTGAGGTCGTCGGATAGGTCTATCTCCTCAGCATCTAGGGGACGAAAGGCCTTCTCTGGAGGAACGGTTTTTGGTCGCCCACAACCTGCGCCGACGACGGCGATCAACAACAATAAGTGAGCGAACTTTTTCACGGGATGAGCGGTGTAATGATTCATGCGAAATGAGGAGATGGGGGTGGCTGGTGTCATCTGCCACACCCGTTACGTTCTCTAGCCTATGTAGCTGCTCTTAGGGGATTCGCACAAGGGTTGTAAAATTTTGGGAAAGTTTTTCGAGCCCTCCTTCTCCGCGGGGCATCGTAAGAGGAAGCGCCTAAAGCGTTTCCCGCCGTAGGAATGGATGCCTGCACAAGAGTGGAGAGGGATATGAGAAGCGGCTGTTTTTTCCAGCAGTTCTCTTTGGTTGTAACGATGGTTTTAGCGGTTGTAGCGCCCAGCGCCACTCACGCCGCGAGCACCCCGTATCGAGCGGCGCTCGAGATAAAGGGAGTGCACGAGGCGGAGGTCATCGCCTCTTCCTTGAAAGCCTTTGATGCTATCCCGGCCGTGAAGGTTTCAGGCCGAATACGAAATCTTGGGAATATCGACGCCCGTTTCTATCTTCGTCGAAACAAGACATGGACCTCCCTGGTCAATAAAAGTGGATCCACATACATCGATTCCGTGAATCCTCTCCTCCTGCGGGGAAGGGTCGCCGTTGGTGGCGGAACGATCCGGAGAGGCCGTCGAGTCTATGCGACTGCGGCGTCCGTGATTAAGAAAGAACTAAAAATTACGATACCAGGGCGCGCTACCGGTTCTCGTAAGAGTCGCCAGCGAATCTATACCGTGCGAGTTCTGTTGAATGGCTCTATCCGAGTTTCCGCTCGGGTCTCCAGCGTTCCGGCGCACGCCTTCCACCGTGGTGCATGTGGTTCGGCTGTTGGCTCCGCCAGTATCGCTGAGGCCGTAACGGCGCATGCGGATGATGGTGATGAACATACCATCATGCCGATCTCCCCCGAGGAAACGCCAACAGGTAACGCAGAGACTGGAGCGACGAAGGCGACTAAGGTGATCACCATTAGCACTGACGCCGATCCCGAGTGGTACGCAAAGCATGGCGAGTCGAGCAACGCGGTTATCGCGAGCATCATTAACACGGCGGAGGCGATATACGAGGCTCAGTTGGGCATCCGGTTCAGGATTGTGAAGCAACACGTCTATGCACAGAGCTCACCGTACACGATGACGGACGCCGGAAGCCTCTTGAAGGTGTTCACTGGCAATTCCGAGAATCGAGCTAACTTGGCTCCGTCAGGAAGGGACTTCCATGAGGAGGTCGATCTGAAGCACCTCTTTACCGGCAAAGATATGGATGGAAGTGTCATCGGCATCGCGTATATCGGCACTGTGTGCGCCGCTCCAGCGCTCGCATTCGGCATCACGCAGTCCTACGTCGATTCCGCAACGCCGGGGATATTCGCCCATGAGATCGGGCACAACTTTGGTGGATTCCATGACGTGAGTGATCGGGGAGGATTGATGTATCCGAGCATCTCGATACCCTCTGCTACTCGTTTCTCAAGTGCGAGCGTTCGGGAGATCTCAGGACATCTATCGCAGTACAACGACTGCATCTCTACCGAGATGATGACGCCTCGGCAGGGACCTCCGGTAGTGCCGACCGCGGCCCCTCAGCCTCCAGCAAGTGATCCGACTGCTGCTCCGGCCCGTATCACGGTGCGCCGTCAATATGTTGGTTCGAGACGTAGGCGGCTCTACCGGGTGAGTGGTAAGGTTGTGTCAGATGTAGGCGCCCCTATCGGAGCGGTTAAGCTTAACCTCTTCGTACAGGAGAAGACCGTCGCAAAGGTTGTCACCAACGACCGGGGAGAGTACCAAGTGCTCGTGAAGTTCTCAGTTCCTCGAGGACGAGAGGTGTATACCTATATGGAAACGGCTGATGGGATGGTATCCTCTCGTTTTATGTGGGTTTCGGCGACCAGGTGATAGGGATCGTACGCTAAAAACCGCACCGGACGCCCTCCCACATGAGTCTTACGTAGTATCTCGTCCCAATAACCCCGCTCGCGGGAAGGAGGTTGAGACGGTGTATCGCCACAGAGGAGAAGGTCACGCGTATGAGCACAAAGGGCGGCAAATTAGAAGAGGGACTTCTCCAAGCGATGCATGCCATTGATACGCAGGTCGCTCGAGCTATGCAGCGAAGTCCGGCTGAGCGAGAGGTTATGGGTGTGCAGAAGTGGGAGCCGTACGATACCCGTGTGGAGCACGTTACCGCGTACATCTTGAATGAACTTGGCGATAACTCCGTTGGGCTTGATTCGGTTCTTGTTCTCGCGCAAGCCTTCACCAAAGCCCTTCGCTTAGCGACTGAGGACCTGGGTAGTGATGGTCTTGGTTCCGTGCGTACATCGTATTGCGTTGACGCTATGGAGAAGGTAACTCGTGACGCCGGAAAGGCGCTGGCAGAGCTTCGGTCCACCTCGATTACGTAGTTCGCTCCATCTTCGCTATCTCGGCATAATCCCGCTCATAAGGAGCGAACCCCTGAGGCCGTATACTCACTACCGAACGTGTATGTGATGTGGCGAGCCAGTATGCGAGTAGTTCATTGTATCACCGGACTGCGAGGCGATGGCGCGCAACGGATGTTGCTTCGCTTGGCCGAGGGGCTACGGAACCGAGGGATCGAGAGCATTGTGGTTAGCCTGTCATCTCGCGAGCCGCTCGCTGACGCTTTTGAAGCCCGCGGAATTCAAGTGTATTCCCTGGATATGTCCACGAGTCTCCGTGGGCTTGTGGGGCTTCGCACGCTGAAAAACCTTATCGATGAGTTGGCTCCAGACATTATTCAGGGATGGATGTATCACGCGAACCTGGTAGCGATCCTTGTTCGCCCATGTGCACGTCGCTGGGTGCCGGTCCTGTGGAACATTCGGCGGGGCACGGATGATGTGCGAGAGCGAAAATTCGCGACACGTGCAGCGATTTGGGCGAATGCGTGGTTTTCGGCGCGCGCTGACCGTATCGTGTATTGCACTCGGGAGAGTCGGGACCAACATGAGGCTCTAGGTTTTTCCCACCGGAATGGTGTCGTGGTCGGAAATGGCTTCGACCTCGATCAATTCGCGCGCTCTCAAGAGTTTCGAACGCTCATACGTAAGCGATTCGAGGTCGCGGATACCGATATCCTGATTGGAAATATCGGTCGAGATGATAGCGCCAAGGGACGCACGTACCTGATTGAAGGTTTCGCCCAGGTGATGAAGCGCGTGCCAAATGCTCGTCTCATGTTAGTCGGTCGTGGAATGAGTGAGACCAATTCGGAGCTTCGTCGTCTCCTCGTATCTTTCGGGGTAGCGCCTCGAGTCATTCTTGTGGGTGAGTATTCCCCGATCTCTGAGATCTATTCAGCGATGGATATCTTGTGCTCCTCGTCGGTCACCGAGGGGTTTCCGAACGTGATTGGGGAGGCGATGTGTTGCGAGGTGCCGTGCGTTGCGAGTGATGTGGGTAATGTGCGGGCTCTGCTCGACGGAATCGGACTCCTTGTGCCTCCGCGTTCAGCGTCTCGACTTGCGCGCGCGCTTATAACGATGTGCGAAGAGGACCGCGTCGCCTGGCGTGATAGAGGCGCCCGCGCTCGAGCTCGCATCGCGGATCTCTATTCGTTGAGCGTTGTGGTAGGTACCTATGCGTCTCTCTACCGTCAGGTTGTGTTGGGGGAGGAGATACCCCAGGGGGCGGTTCCCCTCGATCGTGCTGAAGCCGTAGTTGAACCTAAATTCGGCAGTTACTAATCTTTCACTTGGATACCCGACAAACGGCCAAGTGGAAGATTAGTAATAGCCCGCGGAGGCGGGCTAAAATCATAATACTAATTTTTCAGTGTCCGGCATGCCGGTGGAAAATTA
>JBDLRS010000019.1:0-21747 GCA_039799965.1 Pseudomonadota bacterium | reverse complement strand
ACTTCGTTGGAGCCGCCGAAAAAATCCTCAACGTATCTCGGTGGATACGCCTCCGGTTTTTTCGTCGTCTCCGCCTCGTTTCGTCAAAACTCTCAAAATGCTCACGACGGAACCATTTTTCCCACCCTGCTAAAGGAATTGAATTTTATTCCGCGCGGATGAGGTCGCCCGAAACAAGCATAGGCCACTCGGCGGTTAGATGCTCTGCTTATGAAAGATTATCCTTGGACGGCGATATTAGCCAGGAACGAGGTGGACGCTAAGCGCCATTCAGGTTAATAAAGTGAGGAGTTGTTGTTACGAAGCCCCGCACAGGGATTGAAATATGATGAAGGTGTCGCTCGTTATCCCCGTCTACAATGAAGCAGGACACCTTGCTGAATTCTTACGCCAGGTTGACGCTCTAACCCTTGAGGGCGTTGAAAAGGAGCTCGTCATCATCGATGACTGCTCTCGCGATGAGAGCAGAACGATCCTAAAAAATTTTACATTCTCCTCCTCGGTTCAGATGCATTTCCAAGAGATAAATCAGGGAAAGGGTGCTGCCATTCGCAAGGGGATTGAGTTCGCCACCGGCGATATTATCGGAATCCAGGACGCCGATTTCGAATATTCGATGGAAGATATCTCGGGGATTATCGCACCCATTGTAGCAGGTAAGGCGGATGTGGTCTTTGGGTCTCGCTTCAAGGCCACGGTTGTTCAGGTTCATAGAACCTTTCACTATCTCGTGAATAGGCTCCTCACAACGCTCAGTAATCTGTGTTCAGGTTTGTACCTGACCGACATGGAAACCTGCTACAAATTCTTTCGCGCCGATGTGATAAAGAATATTAAATTTGAGTCAAATCGATTTGGTTTCGAGCCAGAGGTCACCGCAAAGATTGCTGGCCTTAAACTCAAGATCATTGAGGTTCCGATCTGGTACTTCCCTCGAAATTATCTGGAGGGAAAAAAGATTACATGGAGAGATGGCATCGCCGCACTGGGCCACATCATAACCTTCAATTTTCTTCGAAAGCCTCAAGAATATCTCGAACCATCGCTTCCCAAGCACTATATCCCACAAGGGCGGCAGTGGTTGTAGTTCCGATCGAATCGCCTTCTTTGCGAATTTGAGCGGATGACAGGGATCTGTCTTTTGGGACATTAGCCCCAGACATAGCCATTTGAGGGCCGGACGCCACTAATTCTAGAAGCGGTACGATGACCGCTGGGAGGGCTACGATTCCACGCCGCAACTTCCTCGAAAAAGGGCCGATGTACCCATACTATGGAAACATCTCTTACTGACACGCATGATAGTCTCCCGCCGTTCAATCAAGGGGAGGAGCGGTATTCGCCGCATGACCTTGCGATGTTCTCAACTGAGGAGGCTCGCGATCTCTTGTCGTATGAGAATGCGATCAAGATGGGAGTTTTACCACTCGCCGTTATTCGTGGTGATTCCTCGACCCGATTGCATTGCGTCCTCGCCGAGCGGTCAGATGAGGTTCTCCAGAGCCTCCGCTTCCTGACTGATGCGGAGCCGCTGTGCTCCTTGTGCCCTCGAGAGATCGTCGATGAGGCAATCGTAAAGGCATATCGAGGATACGATGATGGGATTTGGTCTAACATAGAGAGGCTCTCTCACAGTGCCTGCGATAGTAGGGACGCTAAAAAGCTCTCAACTGTCCAGGCGATCGGTGATTCGGCGCAGTTTCTCAACCTGCTTCTTGAGTTTGCGGTTGCTCGGGGAGCGTCGGACCTTCATCTCTGTCCATCTCCAGATGGAGCGTTTCTGCGAATCCGAGTTGATGGAGACCTCATGACTCAGGAGCAGCGCCACTATCCTCGCGAGACGCATGAACAGATGGTGTCTCGGCTCAAGGTGCTGGCTGGCCTCGATATCGCATGTAAGCACCTCCCCCAAGATGGAGCCTGTGTGGTTACGGTTGGGAATACCGTTAAGAGTATACGCTTGAGCACTCTCCCAACGGTCTCCGGAGAGAGCGTTGTAATTCGATTTCTCTACGCTCGTCGACTGCCCCGTCTCTCGACCCTCGGAATGGAGCCGATAACGCTCGCTTTGGTGCGCAGGGCGATTTGTCGTACGAACGGGGTAGTTCTCCTGACGGGACCGACAGGGAGTGGAAAGACCACCACGATGTACTCCCTAGCGCTCGAATTGCAACGTTGTGGACGTAATGTTGTGACCGTTGAGGATCCTGTCGAAGCCCCACTGCCTGGGATGGTGCAGGTTCAAGTGCGGGACGCGCAGGGACTAGATTATCCAAGAGCTATTCGCTCGGTTCTACGGCATGATCCAGATGTCATCTTGATCGGTGAAATGCGAGATCCGGTGAGCGCCAAGATAGGACTGACGGCTGCGGTAACCGGCCATCTGACCATCTCATCCCTTCATATGGGCTCCGCCCTTCAGGCTCTCGATCGTCTTCGCTCCTTTGACCTCTCCGCAAGGGAATGCGTACAGGGGGTCTCCCTTGTTCTCAATCAACGTCTGAGCCCCCGTCTGTGTCAGAGGTGTAAAGTTGTTGATGTCCATGCCACAGAGCGATTCAAACGGACGATTTATCAACCGGCCGGTTGCGCCTCATGTGGGACAACGGGATTCGATGGTCGGGTATTGGTAACTGAGGCGCTCGATCTTCTCTCACCGATCGTAAAAGAAGCCTACAGCCGCGCTGAGTCAATTCAGGAGGCAATAAACGTTATACCGTCTGCATCGTTCGTCCCATGGACGCGATCCCTTGAATATCATCTCTATCGTGGGGAGATCTCCGCTCGACAGGTTCAGGAATTTGTCGATGATGAGTTGACGATCGACTAAAGTCCACTCCGGGAAAGGATGAAGATCGACGGAACGGAGACAAGAAGGCGGTGTCTCACCGCCGTAAATATGATACTCATTCACCGTTAACTGAGGATCATATGTCTGCCAAAAAACTTCCCCTTCGACCGAATGTGTGTATGCTCGTGTACAATCGCGAAGGAAAATTATTTTTGGGAGAACGGCTTGGTGAACCGGGGCACTGGCAGTTTCCACAAGGGGGCGCAGAGTCGCGATATAGCCCGCGACAGAACGTGCTGCGTGAGCTTCGAGAGGAGCTTGGTTTAAAGAAGCGCTCCATCGGCAAGGTAATAAAGCTCAAATCAACTCATCAGTATGAGTGGCGCACACCTCCTCGCTACGCCGATAACAAGTGGCGAGGTCAAAAACAAACATTTTGGCTGGTGGAATTTGTTGGCACAGATAACGATATCGACCTCGAGAGTTACAAGCAGCCAGAGTTCTCTACGTGGAGGTGGTGCTCAGCCACGGAGGTAAAGCGTCGTGCCGCGCCCTTTCGGCGAGTGGGCTACCTTGCCCCATTACGGGAATTTTTAGATTTTAAGAGAGCTAGATTGGGAAAAGGTGGCTCGAAAAGGTCTCTCCGGCGAAAGGGGGCTTGAGCATACATCTCAGTGTCCCGGCATCAGAAAGAGACAGGAAGACCCCGCAAGGATCTCCAGACAGGATGCTGAATCATAATCCAAGAGGAGAGGGGCCCTTATGCCCCTTGGCTTGGTGCCTGAATGCGACGTAAAGTAAGCCAATCGAATAAGGGACAAGACATGGCTATTCCGAGCGATAGAATGGGTTCATCGAAAGCCCATAAACGGATTCGACTGAAGGAACAGAACGATTCCACTGCCCACCAGATCGCGGATGCGATGAATCTCAATCCGGTCATCGGACGCATCCTGGCCGCTCGTGGATTTCAGCCCAACGATGATCTCAAACATTTCATCTCGCCCACACTTAAAGAGGGTCTTCCTGATCCGTCGAAGCTTAAAAATCTCACCGAGGCGTGCGCGTTAATTCATGAGGTTCATAAAGCGGGGCAGGGGATCGCTATCTGTTGCGATTTCGACGTTGATGGTCTCTCAGGGGGATCGATCGTTCACGATTTCTTTAACAACGCTAAGGTAGCCTCTCGGGTATTCGTACCGGACCGTTTTGTGGATGGCTACGGCCTTAACGAGAAGGTAGTGCGGCAGATCGCCAAGGATGGTTACGGTCTTCTCCTTACGATCGACTTCGGAACGACAAACGCTAAGGAGCTCTCCGTGGCCCGAGATCTTGGTTTAAAAACCATAGTGGTAGACCACCACCACATGAGTACAGACGCTCCTCCTGTTGATGTTTTTATTAATCCCCATCAAAGTGGGTGCGGTTTTGCGTCGGCGACCGCGTGCGCTGCCGGCTTAGCGTGGTATCTGGTACTTGGCTTGCGTCGTGAGTTCGGCCTCGATGGTATCGACCCTCGTCAATCGCTTGATCTCGCGTGCCTCGGAACGATCTGTGACATGGTGCCGCTCATAGGGATGAATCGTGTCATAGCAAAGCGAGGGTTGGAGCGTCTCACCGATACCCATCGAGCAGGACTAAAAGCTCTGCGGAACG
The DNA here is from genome assembly GCA_039799965.1 of Pseudomonadota bacterium. Lineage (GTDB taxonomy): Bacteria > Bdellovibrionota_C > UBA2361 > UBA2361 > OMII01 > OMII01. Next base: position 17,300 of record JBDLRS010000019.1, on the reverse strand, counting down.
TGATCGGAATTCGTGGGGCCGTGGGGTGTACCGACGTCTCCTTTGGTATTGGACCGCGCCTTAACGCGGCTGGTCGAATCGTTCACGGCGAACTCGTGGTCGAGCTTTTAACTACCAGTGACACCAATAAGGCCGAAAGGCTCGCCCGTCAATTAAATGATCTTAACGTACAACGACAGGACATTGAGGGCGCGGTGAAGGCTGAGGCTATCGCTCAGATTGAGAAAGATACGGAGCATCGTTGGGGGCTCGTCGCCTGGAACCAAGAGTTTCACACTGGTGTCATCGGCATCGTCGCGCAGCGGCTTGTTGAGCATTTCTATCGACCCGCGGCGGTGATGGGTATGGATGTGCCGGGAGTGTTCAAAGGATCCGTGCGCGGCATTAAGGGCTTCAGCGTCGTTGACGCGCTCGCCGCGTGTAGCAAATATCTTATCAAGTACGGGGGGCACACGGGCGCTGGAGGCTTTTCAGTGAAGGAGCAAGACCTCCTCAACTTTAAAAACGCCTTTAATGAAGAGTGTGAGCGACGGCTCAAAGAGATTGAGACGGTCCCTTTTGTGGACGCGGATACTGAGGCCCAGTTGTCGGAGATCACTATACCATTAGTTTCTGAACTCAAGAGCCTTGCGCCCTTCGGTGTTGGAAACCCAAACCCACACGTGCTCATTCGGAATTTACGCGTGGTGGAGGTTCGCGACATTAAAGGGGCACACTTAAAGACCCTCCTCAGTGATGGCAAACGATTTATATCCGGAGTGATGTGGCGTCAGACCTCACATCCCGCACTCACGCCGAACTCATACGTTGATATCGTATTCCGCCCGGAGGTGAGTACCTATCAAGGTACCACGGAGCTGCAAGCGAACTTGCAAGCTATTGAAGTTTCCGCAAACCAATCGTTCGTTTAGGTCCTATCCTCCGGTGGCGCTTCGCTAGCCTCTCTCTCTCTCTCTCTCTCTCCCGAGATCGAGAGGGGCCTCATCCGCGTGTGAGGAGCTACGTGCAGGACACTTAGCTTCGAAATCGCTGGGCACCGACCAGCGCGAGCATCGCCCACGGTAGCAGAAAGAATGAGCCTACATTCCGCAGTTAGGGAGAGCGAAAATGGTGCCGGTGGCCGAAAGCAGCTCGATGATCGATAGGAACAGAACTGAGACGATTTGAACCGAGATGAGCGCCTATGCAGCGGACGATTCCGATACGACTACGCGAATCTTGTCCTCAAGCATACTCACTACGTCTGCCATATTTCCAGCCGCACGTTGAATAGCTGAGAGAGCTTCCTCCGCCATCGGCGAGAGTCCTTGGCTTGAGTGGGCCACGAACGCCATCGCCACGATCTCTTGCAGTGGGTTGTTGAGGTCGTTACGAATATTGGCTCCAAGTTCTGAGATTCGACTCTGAATTACCTGGCGCTCATCTCCTTGGCGAGTGGAGACCCTGCGAAGCTCCACGAACCGATACCCCGGGTGTGACCCTAGTTCCGCGCGAGTTGAATGGAGGTCGCTGATTACAACCAATTCAGGTGGAGGCGACATCAGCTCAATGAACTGGTGGAGGGTTCCAAGGGCGCCATCAGGAAGGATTGCGCTGGAGAGGATCAAATTTATCTGGCGACGCTTCAAGATCCACAACGCGAGACTCAACGTCGGCGCAAAAAGAATCGTTGATCCTGGAAGTGTTCGAGAGAGCTCAAGGGTGATCTCATGGGCCATATTTTGGCTGGCATTAATCACGAGCACCGTGCACGACTCTGAGGCGACTATCGGCGGAGGTGTCGGAAGGAGTGGCCTAAGACTCGACTGCTCAACGCCCTGTCGGTGTGTCCTTTCGTTTTGAAAAACCGGGGTCCCGCTTGACCTTGACGTTGGGGCGGGTTGTGATGTCGGTGATTGGTGCTGCGTCTGTTGACTCAAGAGCGGAGAGTCTCCCTGCGGCCTAGGCGCGGGCTGTGGGGAGGGGACGTAGATCTGCTCGGCACGGGTTGGGGCAATAGGCTGGAGCGTCGACTGCTGTACGACCTCCTTTAAAACCTTTGTGTCATCCATCGTAACCGTTCGGCGGTTCAGACGGGGTTCAACCTTACCACTGGACATAGGTACTCCTAACGTACTGGTTAGGATGACTAATGTTCTGGGATAGGTGCGGTAGAGCTGGATCTTTTTGTCGAATTAAATCCTGTTTGTCGGTAATCGTGTCGTTCGTGAAGGTAAACGTCGCGGAAACGGAAGAGCCGCTTACCCCCTTCTCTTCCTGCGCCGCTGCTTGGTGTGTTTGCGCTTTCTGTGCAAACTTTTCGGACGCTGAAGGATACTTGGGGTTACAAGTTCCTCGTCCTTGCCCTGGAGTTCCAAATTACTAATTAACGCGGCTGGAGAGATCGTGGTTATGGGGAGGAGCCCCGATTCCGCGCCACAAAATCCATTATCGATAATCGGTGTATCCCCCATAGCGATGATGTTGTTGAGTGACTGCAGAGGAGTGCCGACGAAGTTTACTCCGCGAACCGGTACCTCGCGCCCGTTAGGGTATACAAGCGTCGCGTACGATATGTCACCTGAGAACGCCTGGAAGTCGTAGTTCGTCGTATCGGTCTCGCCCCCAGAGGTCTCGTACACAATCAATCCATACGGCTTCTTCTGCCGTTTGATCTCTTGCACGAGTCGAGTCTTAAGTCGGTCGATCGGGAGCCCGTTCTTGCCCTCGACGATCGTCACAGCCATTCGACTAATAGGTCGTTGCGTCGATTTCGTACGGGCGTGCCCGTTGGAGTGATATCTTCCCTTCGTTATCGCCGACCGGGTCGTGAGGTAGTTCTTTAAAACCCCATCCTCGATAAGCACGGTGTCGGAGGCCTTAACACCCTCGTCGTCATAGGCGTACGAGCCGATACACCTCTGGCCATTAAACTCTCGTAAGTTCGGATTGTCTCGAACGGTGATGGGAACTTTGAGGACCTGTTTTCCCTCTTGGCCACGGAAGGTTTGACCTTCACCACTTGAGAGGAGCCTACTTCCCTCTAGCCGGTGACCGACAGCCTCGTGAAAGAGCAGCCCCGCTGGGCCCGGGTGCAGAAGCACCGGACCTGAAAACGCGTGGATCCTTTTTGCGCGGGCCATTCGCATAAGCTTATCGTATTTCTCTAGTGCTAATTTCTTGAAGGTCGCCAAGTCGGGTAGCTCCTTAAGGGAGCCGCAGTTGATAACGAGCTCCTGTTCAAGTCGGGATCCCTCCTTGGTTAGCTTGTGGAAGTTAGCCGAAAGGGAAAAGACTTGAGCGTTCTGCGCTACAACGCTCCCCTCAGTGTTCACGAATATGCGGGTCTCTTGGGAGGCGTCGAATTCGACCCAACTTCCGGAGAGGCGTGGCAGGGTGGACATCCACAGGGATGCCTTTTTGCAGAATTTATCCCACGCTTCGTAGTCTACCGCTTCCATACGCGTGAGGTGTCGATACGACGCTCTCTTCCCTCGAGTAAAGGAGGGGAGTCCGTTGTTAGGATCTCTGGTGGAGATCCGACTCGCCTCTTTTGTGTTGTATTCCGTAAGAGCTTCTCTGAACTTGCTCTCAAGGAGCTTCCAGACAGTGATGCGCAACCCATCGAAATTGTTGTCATCGATCGGAACATTTGAGTGAGCAAGTGACTCAAGGTCTTCTTCCATCTCGCGCAAACCGCCGTCGAGGACTTGATCGTAATCATACGATCCGACTCGAAGGTCGCAGTTGACGTTGCGAGAGCGATCCGTCTGTGAACGACAGGTGGAGCCACTGCTTGCCCAGGTGTTAAACCAGTGGACATCCTTCAATAAAAACGCGCAGTAGTACGGATGCACGAATCCGCGGACCCTCATCTTGAGTGCACGACGAGCGTCCTTCTTGAGGATTGGAATAAGCTGCTCGATGGTTCGTTGTGAAAGCATAGGTATAGAGTAAGGCACTACGGTGCTTTCCACCAAATGCAGGGGTTAATAAATAAAACTAATTATATTAATCGGTTAAATGAGGAAAAAGGTGCTTACGGGCACAAAAAAAGTATAAATTTTTTGCCCTCTTTTTAGTCGTTTTGAGGGTCTTTGGGATGCCTGGAAAGGTGAGTTATCCACAGCTTTTCAACAAACAGGGAGTTAGTGATGCACCTCCCGATTTTGGCCCCCTTTTGAGGAATAGGTTGTGGGGTATACCCAACGTGCCGACTTACTCCTCCTTTGGCCCGGAATCCCCTCCGGAGAGCCCATATTCCTTTAACTTGTAGAGAAGAGCTCTGTGGCTGATCTCCAAAATCCTCGCCGCATGAGTGCGGTTACCACCGGTCTTAGCAAGTGCGCGCTGAATAAGGTCTATCTCAAGTGAGGCGGTCTTTTGTTTAATAGAGAGATTGTCATCGGGGTACTCGTGTGCGCATGACGCCCTCTGAAGCCGCTTGGTATGCCCTCGAGTCACCTGTTCCGGAAGAGAGGTGAGCCCGATCTCATCTCCTTGTGAGAGGACAAGAGCCCGTTCCATGCAGTTCTCAAGTTCGCGGGCGTTTCCTCGCCACTCATACTCGAGAAGAACCTTCATCACGTCCGCCTCAACCTTCTTTACCGGTATCCCGAGTCGCTTTGAGTGCTTCTGCAAGAAGTGCGCGATAAGGAGCGAGATATCCTCGACCCGCTCTCGAAGCGGCGGAAGATGAACCGATACTACATTTAATCGGTAAAGAAGGTCTTCTCGAAATCTTCCCTCGCGAGCGTCACTTTCAAGATTTCGTAGGGTCGCGGAAACAAGTCGAACATCGATCGGAATGCTCTGTTCGTCACCCACTCGGCGAATCGTTTGCTCTTGAAGGGCTCGAAGTAGTTTGACTTGAAGGTGAAGCGGAAGCTCACCTACCTCATCAAGAAAAAGGGTACCCCCGCTCGCCTCCTCGAAGAGACCTTTTTTATCTCTGCTCGCGTCGGTGAAAGCGCCCTTCTTGTGTCCGAAAAGCTCAGACTCCATGAGGTTCTCAGGGATAGCGCCGCAATTGATCGCGACAAAGGGTTTGCCGCGTCGTGGCGAGCTCTCATGAATAGCGCGGGCGAGGAGCTCCTTACCAGTACCCGATTCGCCGGTAATCATGACAGTAGTGTTGTATGGAGAGAGACGCTTAATAGTCTCGAAAACCTCCTTAAAGCTTTCGCTCTGAGCCACGATATTGTGAAACGAATACTTGCCTGAGAGGTTCGCTTTGAGCGTCTCGTTTTCCCGCTTGAGCCGGGCGAAATCCTCAAATTTTCGCAAAATGAAGATGAGATCGTCCGGATTAATCGGCTTAGAAATATAGTCGAACGCGCCGGCATGAGCGGCTTGCGTCGCGATGTCAGCGTTTCCGTATGCTGTCATTAAGATGAGCGGCACCGGTGAGGTCTTATATTTTAGCACATCCAACCCTGAAGCGCCCGGGAGGCGGAGGTCGCATAGCACCAGATCAAAAGAATGTCCCTCAATCGCGTGTAGTCCTTGCTCCCCGCTGGCCGCCGTATGGGTCGCGTACCCGAGAGTCTCCAGCACCGTTTGAAGAGAGGAGCGAACCTCCTGGTCATCGTCGATGATGAGGATATGAAGCGGAGCGTAGTCGGCTTTAGAGGTTGCTGTCATAACTGCGCAGCTAGCCACCAGGTCAAAGGAATCGTTGGGTCAAGGAGACGAGCGATAAGCACGTGGACGTCAAAGATGTACGCTATAGCGGCAACTACGAGGTATGGGCCGAAAGGGAAGTAGCTACCAAATGAGCTTCTGCCCGCGATGAGAGCACTGAGCGCTATAATTGATCCCAAGATGGATCCAAAGAAGATAGTGAACCAGGCGCTCTCCATTCCGAACGTGGCGCCCACCACAGCAAGAAACTTTACGTCTCCAAGACCAAGCCCTTCTCGCTTCCTAATTTTAAGATAGAGCCACCACACCGAAATGAGGAGGCCCGGTCCCATTAGGAGACCGTAGAGAGATTCCCACGGTGATGAGACAAATGGAGAGGTAAAAAGTCGTGTCGGGCTTACGCGATTGACGACGCCGATCGCCAGCCCTAGGACGGTCGCCGGATAGGTAATAACGTCCGGAATGATCATGTAGTCGATATCGATAAAGGTGATAACAACGAAGAGGCATATAAACACAAACGCGAGCAGGCCGGTCGCTGAGGGACCGAAGCGAAGAAGCGAGAGGGCGCATAGGGTGCCCGTTAAACACTCAATAAAGAAGTAACGAAACGGTATCCTGGTGCCACAATGTCCGCATCGGCCGCTCAGCAAAAGCCACGAAATAAGTGGAATGTTGTGCCACCACGCGAGCGTTTGCTCACACTGCGGACAGAACGACCGCGCGGGGCTCATGATTGAGAGCGTCCGGTTGAGCTCTTTCACCCCTTCGTGAATCGGCTCGTACGTACCCATCGGAATTCGATACGCGCATACACTGAGGAAGCTCCCTATGATTGAGCCGAAGAGAAAGTAGATCAGTGCCAGGGAAGCAATAGTCACCATAAAGCGCCTTGTAATGTTTGATTCCGCAATTAGGTAATACGGTGTAAAAAAATTGCATAGTGATGATTTCAGAAAGCGAGCCAAAACCCGCCATGTTGCTACGCGAACGTGCACCTGAACGTAAACGTACCCGAAATGAAAAGATCAAGGTTTCCGGGTAGGTTTACGTTTAGGTGCACGTTCGCGTTTACGTGTTTACTCAAATACCGAGGCCACAAGGAGCTGCTAGGAACCGTGTCGTTGTAACGGTGTGTGATTCCGCAAGGAGCTTGATGATTGGAGGAGCGAGACACCGGCGAAAGGTGAAGGAATGAATTGCCTGACGTCTAGCGGGCCGCATGACAACTTGAGGTATCCAGGCTCCGTCCTGAGGCGGTGTGATCCTATTGAGCCCCGCACCTCGTCACCTTTACCCCCATTCTCAATTCCGCCATACTTTCCAGGCGCATGAGACACCTCCGAAGCCCACTGCTGTTTATCGTTTGTATCGCTGTGGTGAGCTTTATCGTTCACCTGAGATCTCATGTGAGTCTCTTTGGAGGAGGGGACGAGGGGAGTTACATAGCTGCTGGAAAGCTGATGTCGGAATCTCCTCGATTCGTATTTCAAGACGAGGCGATCGAGATCGGAAAGAGGTATCTTCCATCTCACCTTTTTGTTCCGGCTGGCTTCCGAATCCATAACGAGGACGTTTCCCCCGTTGAGGTGGTATCCGGATGGAATAAGGGCTTTCCTATACTGTCCATTCCGATGTGGCTCATAGCGCCAGATCAGGGATGGAAAGGGGTAAGTCCGCTCGCGTGCACCATCTCTATCATTACAATTTACCTCATCGGCGCCGCTATTCGTTCTCCATTCGCCGGAGCAAGCGCGGCCCTGCTCTTAGCGACCAATTGGCTTCAGCTCTGGTTTTCGCGGTATCCGATGACCGAGGTGTTGAGCCAGTCGATTATCCTTCTGATGCTCTTGTTGGTCGTTCGCTTCTTGCAGGCTCCGCGCGCCACAATGCTCGTTATCTTCGCTGTCCTCGCGTCGTTTTCGTCAGTGATTCATTTTGCGAACGCTCCGATGTGGGGGATGCTCGGCGTTGCGATGTGCGGGCGGCTCCTTCCGGTCATGAGGCGTAGTCATGTCGCCGACGGGGGCGCGATCTGGTCGACTCTCCGTCGGTCGTTCGGTATCGACACGCAAAAGATCCCCCCATTTGTGGGTGCATGCATGCTCGCGCTTGGCGTTCCCCTCGCTGCGACAATCTGCTACTGGTTCGCGGACCCCGGTGTGCAGCGCTATGTCAGGATGTCGAAGAAAATGGTTACTTCGAGTGCTAGAGCTGATCAACTTTTTGAGACCCTTGTCATTCGCCTCCAAAACCTCGCGCTCTTCATCCCACCGCTCTTCTGGGTTGGTCTTCTTCTCTGCGCGGTTCTCTTTGTCCTGAATAGGGGAGTGGCTCGTCGCTGGTGGGTATTGATAGGTGGTTTGGCGTTGGCTTCTTTCTTGATAATCGTCAGCTCTGGGGTTGGAACTCCTCGCGTGCTCTACGTGGCGCGACGAAACGTTCCCTTCGTTCTCCCGGCGGTCTGCCTTATGGTCAGCGTTGCTATTGATTGGGGAAGGTCCCTCCTTCGTCGAAGGTGGACGTCAATCGGCTTGGCGATGACTATCGTGCTCGGGCTATGCGTCCAGCAGCTAAACGCCTTCTATCCCTTCCGCAACCTTGATCAGGGAAAGGGATCGCTTGCACTAGGGAGTCAGGTCGCGAGCGCGTTGCAGGCCCGTTTTGTTGGCCGTCCTCAATTTCTCATCGTGAGTGATTACGGCACTAACTTGACCACAGGCCTACGATATGTGCGCGGCGTACCGATCATAAACTTTGCCCCAGAGGTAACTGCGGAGGTCATCTCCCGTATGTTGGGTGATGGGATCGATATATACTTTTTAGATGATGTCTTTCGACCGATAGCTCAGGTGGCTAAGACCGTGCCAAACGCGCAACTGTCAAGCATCTCCAAGCATATGGTGTGGTTGGGACACGCCAACCAAGTTGGGCCAACTCAGTTTCCTAAGATATCCGATGATCCTAACGTACAGTTTTATCTCTACAAGATAGACGCCCTGTAAGGACGTAAGAGATGTTGTCGTGCCTCCGCAAAAGAGGTGAGGTGGTCCGGGAGAGGCTATGTACCGTACCCCGACTACTCCTTTGTTGCGACCTTCTTAGCTGCTTTAGCCCGAGGCTTCTTTGTGGCTGCCGCTTTCTTTTTTGGCTCCGCTGCTGCTTTTGACTTCGTTGCTCGCTTGCGTCCCTTTGCTGGGCCCTTGGCGGCCCGAGCGTCGAGCAGCTCTACAGCTTGATCCATCGTGAGCGCTTCAGGCTCGGCGCCCTGTGGAAGTGAAGCGTTAACCGTTCCATCGGTTACGTACGGCCCGTAACGTCCGCTCTTGATAGAAACCGTCTCGCCAGAACGTGGATGCTTACCGACCTCTTTTAAGGTCTTGGGTTGATTTGAGGCGCGCCCACGGGTACGGGGCTGCTTTAAGATCTCAAGGCTTCGCTCAAGGGTCATCGTGAACGGAGATTCGTCGGCTGGGATCGTTCGACTCTCGGTTCCGCACTTGATGTAGGGGCCGAAGCGACCGTTCTGGATCGTGATGTCCACCTCGTTCTCAGGATTTTTTCCAACGGTTCGAGGAAGCGAGAGAAGCATGAGCGCTATCTCAAGGGTAACGGAATCAGGGGCCATGCCGGGAAGAAGTGAAGCCATCTTTGGCTTTTCACCCCCTTCAACCATCTCGCCTCGTTGTATGTACGGACCGAATCTACCCTTCTTCAGATAGATCGGCTCCTGTGTTTCAGGATCGTTCCCAAGGGAAGCAGGCCCCTTGGCTGCCTCAGCGAGAAGCGCCTCGGCTTTTTCAGCGGTAAGCTCGTCAAACGCCGCACCATCTGGAAGGCTTGCCCGAGTTTCGCCGTTGGCGAGGAATGGCCCCCATCGGCCGATACGGATCTCAACCTTTCGGCCTTGGCTATCCGTGCCGAGGTTAATTCCGCACACCTCACGGGGGTCGATCGTCTCCTCTCCCTGCGTTACGAGATCCTTTAAGCCTTTGTTGGCGCTCTCATTACCGAAGTAGAAGGAACGAAGTTTCTCAAGGTTATCCTTCTCTCCACGTGAAATGGCGTCGAGGTCATCCTCAAGATTAGCGGTGAATTCGTAATCAACCAGGTGTGAGAAGTAGTTCTCTAGGAGCGACGTCACGCCGATTGCAAGGAAGCTCGGTACGAGAGCGGTTCCTTTCTTAAATGCGTAGTCACGAGAGAGAACGACGTCTACGATAGTAGCCCACGTACTTGGTCGTCCGATGCCGAGCTTCTCCAGCTCCTTAATGAGCGTTCCTTCGGTGTATCGAGCTGGGGGCTGGGTCGTATGTTTAAGAACATCGTAGCCCATCGCCGAGACCTTATCGCCCTGTTTGAGCGGTGGAAGGTTACGCTCCTGCTCAGCGAGATCGCCCTCGGGATCATCCGAGCCCTCAACGTAGGCGCGAAGGAATCCAGCGAATGAGATAGTCTTTCCAGAGGCGCGGAAGGTGGCGCTACCAGCCTGAATCGAGACGCCTACTCGAGTTCCTTCAGCGTCCTTCATCTGACACGCGAGGGTTCGCTTCCAGATGAGTTCATATAACCGGAACGCCTCAAGTCCGAGACGATCTTTAACGGTCGCTGGAGAGGTAAACTCTGCGCCGGCGGGCCTAATCGCCTCGTGCGCCTCTTGCGCGTTCTTCACCTTGGTCTTGTAAATGCGAGGTGAGCTTGGGAGGAACTCCGCGCCGAATTCCTTACCGATTAGTGAGCGTGCCGCCGAGATAGCCTCATCAGAGAGGCTCGTTGAATCGGTACGCATATAGGTGATAAATCCGTTCTCGTAGAGGGTCTGGGCGATAGCCATCGTTCGTTTCGCGCCAAAACCGAGCTTTCGGCTTCCCTCCTGTTGGAGTGTGCTTGTAGTGAACGGAGCATAGGGTCGTTGCGTGAACGGCTTGCTCTCTACCTCGACTACCTCTGGCGTCTCCGACGCGAGGGACCTCTCAAGGCGTTGAGCGGCGGCTTCATCAAGAAGGACGATAGAATCCTTTTCTACCAGCTTACCGGTCGTCTCGTCGAAATCACGACCGCTTGCTACCCGCTTGCCATCGACGTGGGTAAGGAGCCCTTCAAATGGGAGGGTCGTGTCCGATGGAGCCTCAAATAGAGCTTTAAGATCCCAGTAATCCGCCGACCTGAACCGTGCGCGCTCCCGTTCACGTTGAACGAGAAGCCGCATTGCTACGCTCTGTACTCGCCCGGCGCTTAGGCGGGGCACCATCTTCTTCCAAAGAAGTGGGCTGACCGAGTAACCGTAGAGCCGATCGATAATACGACGGGTCTCTTGAGCTCGGACGAGGTTCTGATCGATCTCTCGTGCGTTGCTCAAGCTCTCCTCGATCGCTTTCTTGGTAATTTCGTGGAAAACCAGCCGTTTAACGGGGACCTTGGGGTCTAACACCTCAAGAAGGTGCCAGCTAATAGACTCTCCCTCTCTATCTTCATCGGTCGCGAGATAGACTTCAGAAGCCTTCTTTACCGCGCGCTTGAGTTCGTTGACCCGCTTCTCTTTGTCACTCGGAACAATATAGAGAGGAGTAAAGTCGCTATCTACGTTAATCCCCAGTCGAGACCACTTCTGCTTTTTTACCTCAGCCGGGATTTCAGCGGCGTTATTAGGGAGGTCACGAACGTGGCCATACGAAGCTAACACCTCGAAATCCTTGCCTAAGAACTTCTCGATGGTGCGAGCCTTGGTGGGTGATTCTACTATGACAAGCCGTGTCGACATCTTTAATCCGGTGCCATTGTTACAAAGGATGTACCCCTGAGCGCAACCCTTTGGGACAATTTGTTGCAAAATGAACTATTTTGATACCTTGTTCTGATTCTTGGGATGGTGTCCTCAGCTAATGATGCATCCGATGACCTCGGCGATTTGCAGAGAGCTAGCAGGGTGGTGAAAAAAGGTATCGAAATCCCTTAAAGCGCGACCTGCGTTACTCTAATACTTAACGGAGCATCCATAGGGCTCGGTTGAGTTGATCTCTACCGGTTTGTTAGCCTGAAGGCTGTTGGCTGCCTCGACGACGTAGTTCTTAGCTCTGGCGATATCGTCGGCGTCGGTTGAGTTCTCGCTATCAATCGCTCCCGCATAGGCAAGTTTACCGTCGGTTGCGATAACGAACATATGCGGAGTGGTACGAGCGCCGTACGCCTTTCCGATCGTACCGCTCTCATCGAGCAGGAGCGCCGAGGACCTCATGCCAAGATTCACACGGGAGGTCTCAGCTTGTTCAGCGGTGAGGTGCCCGTTCTTGCCCGGAGCTGAGGAGGAGATGGTGAGCCATACGACCCCCTTGCTGCCCAGCTCCTGCTGGACTCTCTGCATATCGCCGTTTTTGTAAAACTTTTTTACGAAAGGGCAGTTGGGATTGAACCATTCAAGCACCACGACCTTTCCTTTGAAGGTGTTGAGGGAGATCTCTTTACCGGTTGAATCCTTCGCGGTGAATTGCGGCGCTTCATCTCCCACCACGGCTTCCGAATGCGCTATGTGGGGAGCGGCCGCAAGCGCGCAAAGAGCGAAAAGAGATGCGCCGAAGCGTTTTAGAGCGTGTTGAATCGTGGTCATAGAGAGCCTCCAATGAATACTCAATGCGAACTCAAGGCTACGATCTCCCCGCTGGAAATGCCATAATCCAGGTCCTAACGCGGGGCATAGCCTACAACCTCTCAAGCTCAGCGATAACCATACCAGGCGTCAGAATATTCGGGAGCGCCACAGCGGACTCCTGCTTCCCTTTACTGATTATTACGTTTAGTGGCACTCCGTTTCGTCCATAACGACGGAGTGCCGCCGTTATGGACGGGCTCTTGGTGGTCCAGTCCCCCTTCATAAGCGCGATGTTCTTCTGCACGATGAGCGCTCGCACCTCACTAGAGCTGAAAACTATCCCCTCATTAACCTGACATGTGATGCACCACTCCGCGGTAAAATCGAGGTAGACAGAACGTCCCTGCGCCATCAGGGCCGCGAGGCGACTTTCTGAGTATGGTTCCCATATAAGCCCGAATTTGTCGGGATCCGCTGTTGTCGCTTCGTTCGCGAGACATGCGCGAGAGCGGGTGCCCTCAACCTCCTTTGAGGATGGAAGTCCCTTCATGAATCCGACTACAAAAAGGGCCAGCGCGAGCGTTCGTAGTATCCGCTGCGTTACCGGGGATGATGCCTTCCGAGCCCGAAGGACAAGCCAGAACGCGAGTCCGACGGTGAGCAATCCCCACAACAGATCCGCCACCAAATGGAGACCTGCGGCCTCAAGTCCCATCTGTCGAGCGAACACACGAGCGAGCCATACGACCGACGCAAAAAGAGGAAACGCCATGAGTTGCTTGAAGCTCTCCATCCATGCACCTGGACGGGGAAGTCGTTCTAGCAGTGCGGGCTTGAAGGCGATGAGCAGATACGGAAGGCTCATACCAACGCCGAGCGCGGTGAAGATGAGAAGATTTTCAAACGCTGAGAGGGTGAGTGTCGCGGCCAGCGCGGATCCCATGAAGGGGCCAGTGCACGGTGTGGCAACCGCGGTGGCGAGCGCTCCATTACAGAATGAGCCCGCGTAGGTCGTTGAGATCTTCGCTTTGCCCGCGATGCGTTGAATCGAGGTGCCCAGCGCGATCTCGCTTAAAAAAAGAAATCCCAGGGTGAAGAGGATAAAGATCATCGCCGCGACGAACGCGGGAGATTGAAGTTGGAATCCCCATCCGAGTTGCTCACCACCGGCACGAAGGACGAGCAAAATTCCCGCCAATATCCAGAACGAAACCACAACACCGGCGGAGAACGCGATGCCGTGTGCTTTAATTTTTCGTGGTTCGTGTCCCGCTTGTTCAATGAAGCCTAAGATCTTGATTGAAAGAACAGGGAATACACATGGCATGATGTTGAGGACTAATCCCCCAAGGATCGCGAAGAAGATGGCAGCGAAGAAACTGACGGTGTCGCCCCCGGGATACGTAGGGGGCGTGTTGGCATCGCGAGCGGCGTGCTGAGCGTCATAGATTTGGCCCCCGTCTGGGTTGGTGTCGATCGCAATCGCCTTAGGTTCTCCACTCTCAGACCATCCTTGAGAGGAGAAAAGGACGCCACGAAGTCGTTGGATGGCATCTCGTCGATTCGGATCCCGTTTAAGAGATACGCGAAGGGCGCCGCTGTCGAGCGATACATCCTGGGTCGCTGAGTTTGAAATGACGCGTGGATCCTCGGGGAAGAACGTAATGGCGGCAGGGAAAAATCTGGGCTCGAGAGGAATCAGTGCGACAATGATGTGATCCTGTTGCTCCTCTACAGCGATAGAGACACGATCGAGTGTGGCTGGTATATTTTTTTGAGCGATTGCAAAGAGGCGAGCATATTCGGATGGAGCCGAGGCGGTCTTAGAGATCGGCAGCGTTAACTCAAGTTGCGCGTCACCCGGGAGACACTCGTCTTTGCACACGAGGTACTGCATGGAGACGGTAACGGTGGTGGTGGTGGCGCGGGGCGGAGGCGTGGAGAAGGTCGCGGGGAAGGGCAGGAGCACCTCGTCGTATCCATAGTTTACAAGTGGACCAACCGAGATCTTTTTTGGATAGGGCCACAGGGGAGCATCTACCGCTACTCCACCAGAGGATTCCCACGCGAAGCGTGGCGCAAGTCCGGAATCACCTGGGTTCTTCCAGTATATGTGCCAGCCAGGCTCAGGTTTAAAATGCACGCCGAGCCGAAAGGAGGAGCCTGGGGTGAGGGTCTGCTGGTCGGCGACAAGCCTGACCTCGATGTGGGGGCCCTTGCTAACGCTCTTTTCTCCGCAGCCGGAGGCGAGAAGCGATATGACGATAGCTTGGCAAAGAGCACGGAGATTCCGGAGAACGGTTATCATACGCAATTACTAGCAGGAGCATGTCCGCAGAGAAACGATCGTTGTTGAATGAGTGAGAACTTTAAGCTGCCTGTGAGCGAGCGCGCTCTTCAACTACTTGGAAGAGTAGAACGCTCTTGGCGTTGGGGAGATTAGTCCCGTCAGACGCGTTCACGCCTCTGAAGATGTCGGGCTGCTCAAGGTAGAGGGCTCGGATGATTTGAGAGCGAAGACCGAAGGAATATAACCCTAACCCATGCTGCAGGACTGGAGCGAGAAGCCCTCCAAGGTCCAACGTTGCCTGACCCTCGTTCTGCGTTAGATCTCCGGTTTGTGCAGTCTGAGGTGCCATGCGTTTTGGGTAACGGAAGTTTTTACGACGTTGTTACTCTTGGTCGGAACGTACCACGAGTGCCCGTCTCAGCAAAGGTTTTTCGTGGGGAGGGATACCGCTTAATCTGTTTAATACCAGTCACTTGAGGCCTTTTCTGAAAGCATTGCTTGAGAGCCCTTGGGGGTGCAAATGGACGTTTGTTTTGACCGATGAGTTGGCCGGATGCGCGAGAGGGTCACGAAGCCTTGCGATAGGAGCCTGATAATACAGGGTAATTAATCGACATTCAAAACTGCAGTCTCACCTCTTAAAAGAAGCAAATCCAGATCCTCCCTCATCGTAACCCTCATAGACGAGCAATTCGTTTACGGCCCATATGGCTGGTACAGGCTAGGTTTGTCAGCGCACACGGTAACGAACGAATGAATCGACCTATGTTTTCCATAATCACGGTCTCTCTGAATCAGGCCGCGTACCTTCGTGGCGCGATAGAATCCGTGCTCACTCAGGACAATTGCGGACCGATCGAGCATATCGTTGTTGACGGGGGCTCTACGGATGAGACCGATCAGATCATACGAGAGTATCCCCACCTCAAAGTTATTCGTTCTCCCTTCATCTCGACCGCTCAGGCGCTCAACGTCGGATTTTCTGTCGCTGCCGGAGAGATAGTGTCATGGCTTCATCCACAGGATCGGTACGCGCGCGGCGCGTTCGCTGAGGTAGCCACTGAGATAGAGCGCCATCCGGTTGTGATGGGAGCGTGTGGGATTCTGGATGATCACGGCCTGATGGTCTCTCGAGTTGAGAACGTTGAGCGCGCCTGGTTTGATACGATTAAGTACTGGGTTGCTCAAGCCTTGCCTCTCCAGCCAGGGTTGTTCTTTAAACGAAACATCCTCGCGGAGTTGCGCATTGAGCCGAGCGAGGTCTTCGACGAGGGACTTCACTTCGCGATGGATTTTGATCTCTGGCTTCGTATTCAAGAAGCCTATCCATTCTCCCTTCGCACTCCTGAGATCCTTGCGTATCGTCATCGACGAGAGCTCATCGCGAGCGGTCCAACCGCGTCCGCGCTTCAAACGGAGATGTCTCGCGTATTTCGGCGGCACGCGACCCGTCGTGTTCAGCCTGAACAGAACCTTTCATTCGTGGTTCCTGTGACCAACTCGCTTGAGGAGGCGGTTCCGTTCTTGCGGCACTTGGGGTCGCAGAGCTTGACGGCCCTGGAGGTTGTTGTCGTTGGAGCCTCAGGTAATCACGATACGAATCGTCTAACAACAGAGTCTGTATGGGCATACGGCGCGAAGAATAAAAACGTCACTTTTCAATACGTCGCTTTACCGGTTGATAGTGGGCTCTCAATGGCTGCGGCGCTCGACGCTGGCGTTCGGGCGGCACGATCTCATCTTGTCGCGTGCCTTTCTCCATCCCGGACCCTACCGGAGAGCTTCGCGTCTGATGTTTTGAAGCTCTTTAGTCGAGATGAGATCGGATTGGTTCTTCCGAGCCTTGACGAGCAGCTCACCGATAAGCTTTTTGTCACGAAACACGGCACCCGTATCTTTAATCCCGCAGGGCCGTTCTCCCTTAGCCCTGAATCGCGGGTCGAGTGCGTGGTTCGCAAGCTAGCGTGGATCGATAGCGGCGGTTTCTCGATGCATGATCGGTTTCCCGATCTGGAATTTAGCGTGAAGCGTTTGATGGTTATGCTCGCGCACAAAGCGTGGCGTATCGTAACAGAGCCGTTGCTTGAGCCGATAGCCGTCGCCTCTCGCAAGAACAACTCACCCTTTCGCCTCTATGAGAATTCAGTGGTCGTTGATGAGCTTGCGCGGGAATTGCGACGCAATCCGTTCTCTATCATGAGAGCGAAGAATGGTTTCGGGCTGGTGCTGCCCGATGATCTCTGGCAGTGCGCCCAATTAGTTGTGCAACGAATTCCCAAAGAGGCACCTGTGATACATCCACATCTCGCCAGTGACGCGCTGAGAACCATCGCAGAGCAGAATCCAGTGTACGGTCCGGTGTTATTCTATTTGGCTGAGGCGCTCGAGCGAGAGGGGAAGGTTCAAGACGCCAATCGAGTTCGCTCTCGATGGCTTGAGGTACACGAGGGGGAGAAGAACTCCCCGCTGTTTGGAGGCATATCTCACTAACGGGAAGGGGCGAGGCGAGTTCTTGAGAGGGCACCGAGGTGACAAGATAGAGGCGTGCTTTCCACGCCATCCGGAGGACGATAGCCCTCTCGTGCGTGATGAGGCGCCCGCACTGTATGAGGCCCACCCCCGCTCTAAAGATGAAGTTGATGCACTAGCAGGGTGGTGAAAAATGATTTCCTGTGGCGCATTTCGATAGTTTGACTGCAACTTCGTTGGAGCCGCCGAAAAAATCCTCAACGTATCTCAGTGGATACGCCTCCGGTTTTTTCGTTGTCTCCGCCTCGTTTCGTCAAAACTCTCAAAATGCTC
>JBDLRS010000018.1:0-12304 GCA_039799965.1 Pseudomonadota bacterium | reverse complement strand
GACGAAAAAACCGGAGGCGTATCCACTGAGATACGTTGAGGATTTTTTCGGCGGCTCCAACGAAGTTGCAGTCAAACTATCGAAATGCGCAACAGGAAATCATTTTTCACCACCCTGCTAGTCCCTCGGGGGAGGGGTGCGTTGGAACAGGGGAGGGACCGGCAGGCGGCCCCCACCCTGTGAACGGTCACCCTGCTAGGGTCTAACGGATTACATCGGCGGTCCTCCGAGCCGGTTCAGGATCACAAGGAGATACTATGGTCACAAACTCAGGTGCAATTACTACTGCTACACCCTACAATCCAGAGCTCTTAGCGGGGGTGCCTGCTGGTCGCAGGGAGCGCTCATCCTCCTCTTCGCCAGCGCCTACAACTCTGGCAAACTCAACCGACCTCACCTCTCTTCAGCGCGGCGGGGCAGGGTACGGGGGGCGCGCTGAGCAGATTCTTGATCTCGTCGTGGCGGCGGTCACTGTTGTCGCGGAGATCGTAACCCTTACGCTCTCTCGAGCTACCACACAAGAGAGGCCTCCTACTCGTCAGCCGGTCCGACCTCCCGGAGCGCCCCAACCTTCGCGGCCCGTGGCTGCGCCGGGGAGGGCCAAACCTCCACCATCGAGTGAGGTATTTCGTGGGGGCTCGGGAAAGCGACTCGAGGCGATCCGAAGTGACCGAGGGGATATCAGCGTTCGAACGCACGATGGATATATCGTACGCGCCGATGCCACAGGAGGGGGGTGGAGTATCACCTCTCCAGCGGGGAAGACCACACGGGTGATGGGCGGAACTAACGTTCGTGAATCGGATGGAGGGCGGTGGTCCCTGAAAGGCCGCGGCTCCTTTATCTTCGGTGCTCATAAGCTCACGGTTGAGCCATCGAGCGTGACCAAAAATGGCGCCAATCCCGTTCGCATGACGATCTATAGTGGGAATGAACGAGCCACTATCGGGGGATCTTCCACGGGCTTTCCCATTCTCGAGGCGGTCACGAGCGACGCCTACTTTCACGACGAGGCAGTGCACGATGGGACACGGTACCTCCTTGGAGAAACGAAGGTTGGCGAGGCGTGGAGCACCATCTCCAATGGCACCCGCCGGGTGATGGGAGTGAAGTAACGCGGTGAACGGGGCCCGATCTGGTCCGACCATGCGCACCATCATAACGAGTGAGGGGGCTATCATGCTCTCCTAGTGCCGTCCGCTGCTGACCGACGTGACAAATGCTTGGTAGCAGCGGGCTCCTACATACCGTGGGAGTTACTGCTCAGCCTTCGTGCTCTGATAGATGTACGTGGTTGTAAAGGAGCGAGCGATGGACCGACCTGCAGAGATCTCAGCGCATGGTATTGAGGGCGATTCCTACGACGACAGCGGAGAATGGTATCTTCTTCGTGAGGATATCGATATCGGTGATAATCGATGTCAGGCCGGAACACCTGTTCGGCGGCTCGTTGATGGGTGGTTCGTTCAGGGAATTCCAGCGCCGGTTCCTATCTCCTTGGATGATCGAGTGTGCCGAACAGAATATGGTGGGTTAAGTTTGTACGTTCTGAGTAGGCAGTTGGATGGGTCCCTCTCTCTCCGACGTATCGGATCCGAGGAAGCTCCGCAGCGAGTCGCGGATACTCGGGTGATCTCACCCCCTGAATGTGGTCACGACAGGGTGTACCTAGCGTTCGGCGACCAATTTTATCCCCTCGATTATTTCGGGTGGTGAGGATCGTGCCTTCCTTATTTCGTGGGCGATAAGGATCCCTCGTCAAGCATAGTGACGGGGGGGTCGCTTCTTAGCGAGGCGCGGGGTGTATCACATAAATACGGGCTTTCGGTGTCTGAGATGGAATGTATCGCTTGGGGAGCGATCCTCGCCCGGCCTGTGCTATGAGATGCGCCATTTTCAAACCCGCAACTGCCGAATGTAGGTTCAAACGTGTTGAACCGGTGATGGTGCAGTCGCTCCTTTTAGCGTGGAGTGAATTTGAGCTCGATACGTCTGTTACGAGAGAACGCCTCCTCACTGTTTCCGTTGTCGATAGGTTGGTATTCCCCGTAGCCGGTCGCCGAAAGACGCTCAGCCGGGATCTCCTGTTCGACGAGGAATTTGACTACCGATATCGCTCGCGCCGAGGAGAGCTCCCAGTTCGAGCGGAATTGCGGC
Source organism: Pseudomonadota bacterium (assembly GCA_039799965.1). Taxonomy (GTDB): domain Bacteria; phylum Bdellovibrionota_C; class UBA2361; order UBA2361; family OMII01; genus OMII01. Next base: position 10,147 of record JBDLRS010000018.1, on the reverse strand, counting down.
ATATTAATCGGACGTTTGTCGGTGTGTCCCACGACGTTTAGAACCCAGTTGATGTCTTTGGGGATGGTCTTGGCGAGTTCCTTCAGGGTATCCGCCAGCTTCGCGAGTTGTTCCTTGCCGCTCTCCTGAAGATCCGCAGATGCGGTCTGAAAAAATACCTCGGATTGGAACACAAATCGGTCGCCGACAACTTTGATGTCAGGTCGATTCCCAAGCGCCTTCTTCAGACGGCCGAAGAACTCCGATCGGTACTCCGAGAGCTCCTCGACCTTCTCAAGCATCTTCCTCTTGAGTTTGGCGTCGAGATCTTTGATCTTGATCTCCTTATCCGAAATAGAGGACTTCGCTGACTCAAGATCGGCGGTGAGGAGGGAGAGTTTTTTGTTCAGATCCTCGATCTGACGGACCATGTCCGAGAGTTGCACCTTGATTGCGGCCGCCTCCTGAAACGCTCGGTCCATCTCCCGCTTAGCTGAGTCCCGTTCTCCTATGAGACCGGCAAGCTTCCCCTCGCTCTCGGTTAAGCGATTGCGGGCCTGAGTAGCCTCACCCTCAATCTGTTTTACCCGCGCCTCAAGTTGCGACCTCTGCCCTCGAAGGCTCTCTGATTGTGATTTTTCAATGTTCAAAGCGTCATTGAGCTTTTGTAGGCGTAACGCCAACTCCGACATCTGGGCCTCTCGCGTGTTAAGCGCGTTCGAGAGCGCGAACTGCGCCGCCATCATGATGACCAGCACGAGGGCCACCATCATGAGCATCGTCGACAGGGCGTCTACGTACCCGGGCCAGATATCCAAATGTTTGCGCCTAGCTTTTCTTCCTGCGTAGCTCATAGATAGATCTTTTATGCGTTGCCTCTCGCTTCCTCTGAGGAAAGGATTTTAGCGATGATCTTGAGCTCCTCTCGAAGCTCACTGGCCACCGTATCCGCTGATCGTGAGACCCGCTCACTGATCTCCTTAAGATTAAGGTCGATCCGTCGTGTGTGCTCCTCGATCGTTTCTTGATTGGCGCTTCCCAGCTTCTCGTTTAAACGGGCTAGCACGGGCGAGACCTGTTGCTGAATCTCGGCGAGTTTTATGAGCACGCTTTGTTGTGACTTGAGGTGGTCATCTAGGGCGACAACTCCTTCGGAGAGCGCTCGGACGGAGGCTCGCTCCGACTCTCGCGATTGCTCCTGTTGTCGGAAAACCTTCTGAAGTCGCTCTAATTGCTCCGAAAGGTTTTGAATGAACGCCTCCTGATAGCGCCGAGGAGCAACCTCGGTAGTGACGGGTGAGGTCTCCACAGCGGCGGCCTCGTGCGGATTAGCCAGCCAATCCTCGAGGTCCTCACATAAACGAGTTTGTACTCGGCCGGTGGTGAGATCGTAAAATCCCAGGATCAAGGAGCTCGCGAGACCGAAGAGAGAGGCGCTAAAGGAGATCCCCATACCGACCAGAGGGGTCCTGAGCCCCTCTTTGAAGGTGTCGAACACTACTTTGAGATCCCCATCGCCTACGTTCAGCTCCCCGATAACGGAACCGATGCCGCTTACCGTTTGGAGAAGACCCCAGAATGTTCCGAGAAGACCGAGAAGGATCAGGGTATTCATGAGGTATCGAGATGTCTCTCGTCCCTCATCAAGACGTGTATAGACACTGTCTAGCAAGGCGCGCGTGGAGCTCATCGGAAGGGCGTGAACCTCTCCCGCTCTACTGAGCGCAGGTGTCAGGGGGCCGAGAACGCTTGGCATAGGCGCTCCGTTGCTTCGTTTCTCTCTATAATCGTTGAGCCACGATATCGAACGGCGTAGTCGATTAATCTGGACGAAGGCCACGTAGATGCCGAATACCAATATGGCAAGGATTACAGAGTTAAGCGCCGAGTTAGCTAAGAAAGCTTTGGCAAGGCCGCTGGATAGAGCCACTCCGACGCCAGCGACGACCACAGTGAAGGTAATCATGAGAGCCAGTGCAGTGCGTGGTTGCTTCATGGTGAATGAGTCTCCGAGAATAGGACAACATAACCCTCTGTCCGTGTCCCTTCATTGGATGCCTTAGGACGAAGGGATAGTTCGGAAAATCTGATGAAAAGAGGGGTGAGATGGTGGTTGAAAAATGGATTGGATAGAACGCTGATTTGTTCAGCCGCTACACGATCAGTGCAAACGCTATAAACCCCACCATCGCCAAAGCGATCGCGAGCTTCGCCGCTGTTCCAAGCAGAAGCCCGATCCAGGTGCCGATCCCAACTTTGGTCGCGTGTCGCAGCGAGCTTTGCGCAACGATCTCGCCAACGAACGCTCCAATGAATGGGCACAGGATTATTCCCGGTAGGGCGAAGAAGATACCGACGAAGGAACCGAGTGTCGCGCCGACGACTGCAAGAGAGCTTGCTCCGACCCGTTTCGCTCCCATACTTGAGGCGACGAAATCGACCGCCACGCCCAAGGCAGCAAGAGCTCCTAAGACCACAAGACTTGGTGTACCAAGGATAGAGAAATCGTATCCCCACGCAAGCGCGAGTGCGCCAATGAATATGAGCGGGGTGCCGGGGAGAGCGGGGAACACCGTTCCCATTACTCCGACCACGATACAGAGAAGGGCGAATGCCCATAAGAGGTACAGCATACTACCGCTTTGTAACGCTACCTGAGGGGGAAGCGCAATGAGGGGGATGTTGCGGGAGGTGTTGATGTACGACCGTTTGTGATGCGCGATTTGCTCCGTCTTGCGATGCAACGGCACTTTTTGCTGACCGCGTATGCTCCAAGGTACTGATTCTTCGCTTATCCCACTTGGCAGCCCTTTTGCTTAGTAGTTCATCCGTACAAACCGGGTGGGTCGTTGCAGGACGCGATATTTGGCTTATGAAAAGCCGCCCCCACATCGAGGATAGACATGATCCGACGCCTGCACGAGATAGAGCCGCCCAAGCTCGCCTTACCCTCTGAACAGAGTAATAAGTCAGAGGATCCAACGGCCAAAGAGAGCTTAGCCTCCGAATTCAAAAAACTCCTAGAGCGAGCCCGTGGAGGGTTAAGTGGCGCTCGAGATGAGGTCACGGCGCTCGGTTTCGCCCTTTCGCAGTCCGTATCGAGTGTTAAGCAACAACAGGTGCAGGTGCAGGGGGCCGAACAGGGGCAGGAGACCGATTCCAACCAAGATCTAGGTGACGGAGTGAGGGACGAAGTCGTTGACTGCAACGGCCAACGGGGTGTCGATGTGATGAAGGATACCTCACGACGCAGCGAAAACGGACCGGTTGATGATGGCTCTGCTGACGATGAGAGCGGCCTAGGGTCTAATCTGCAGGACGTTGATGATGGCGGTACAGATCTCGACCAATGCGGCGAAGAGATAACGCTGGATGAGGAGATAGTCTACTCGGAGCTAGAGGAGCTCGATATTGAATCTGATGTGGTAACGGACGAAAGCCACCTTGGAGCGCAGGTAACCTCACAACATATCGCTGTCTCTCAAAATCAAGCAGAGGTGGCCCAAAACACCGAAGTTGATGTTGATGTCCAGGTTGAGAGCGGCTTAAAGCGAGTAATCCTCTCAGGCGAGCAGGAGGTTAAGGAGGAGACATGGACAGAGGATATCGAATCCGATGCGTTCATGTCTCGGGTCGGAGCATCGGAGTTGGCTCGACCGCAACTCTCCTCTACACAGGGCGGTGTAAAGGGAGGAGAGACGCGTTCCACTGGGAATGAGGAGATAGACCGCCTGCTTGCGCGGTTTCAAACGGAGGCATCTCCTAGCACCGCTCATTTTGAAGGGGATTTTCACCCGCGCGTCCTGGGTGATGAGGGTCGACCAGGGCAAGAATGGAATCGGGCAGGCATGGCTCTTCGTCGAGAGCTCTCCGAGTGGAGTGATACAAACGCTTTCATGACCGACTCCCCGATGAGGGAAAGAAATGGTGAGTTGTCGATGCAGCTCTCCTTACTTCGGCAGGCGTATGACAGTTTGAAGACACAGACCTCATCTTCGACCGACACTAAGTTTAAGTCTCAATCTGCCGGAATATCCGGTGTCGGCGCTACGGCTGAACCGCGCGCGGCTCAGAACGACGGTACTCCACGGGTTGCGAAGTACCTCAATCGAGCCACCTCTCAGAAGATGATGGAGCGTATTGAGACAGCGCTCAAAGAGGCCGCGCGAAGTCGTGATGGTAAAACTATCACCTTGCGGCTGGATCCGATGCAATTGGGACAGGTGAAGTGTGATGTCTCGATGCGAGATGGGCTCCTGCACGCTCGAATTACCCCACAGAGTCAGGATGTTGTGCATGCGATACGGGAACACGCCCATGAGCTGCAGACGGCGTTGCGTCGACTGGGACTGAACGTAGACCGCGTGACCGTTCAGGTTGTTAGTGAGAAGGACCCGGGAAGCTTCGCGCTAAACCAAGGGTTCCCAGACGGCAAGAGTTTCCAGAACGACGGGAACAACATGCCCGGCCAAGAGCGCCAAGGCCCTGAAAACACATTTGGCAACGAATTTGCTGATGTAACAAGGAGTGGTACTCCCGATGCAGGAATTACCCCTGCGGACCACTGGATAGCGTAGTAAATAAGGTAAGGATGCATGGCTGATTTAACAACGAGCACAATCTCAGGATATTCGCCGACAGCGAGCGCTCAGACCAAGAGCACCAAGAAAGGCGATGAGATGGGGCAGGTGGAGTTCATGAAGCTCCTCATCGCTCAACTAAAGAATCAGGATCCTGAGGCCCCGGTCGACAGTAAGGAGTTCGCCGTACAGCTCGCGCAGTTCACGCAGGTTGAGAAACTCACCTCCATCGAGCAGAAGTTGGCGTCTCAAAATCAGAACAACATTAGCTCTATGGCTGGATACCTGGGGCAGCAGGTGAAGTTGAGTGGTACGGAGGTTCAGGTCAGTGGTGGCACCGGTGGTCAGCTACAAATTGACCTAAACGGCGCGACTCCGCTCGTTAAGGTCGATCTCCTTGATGCGCAGGGCAAGGTAGTTGGGACGAAGACGTTGGAAAATCTCCCGGCGGGAAAGAACTTCGTGACCCTGGATGGTCTCGGTGTGAAGGATGGAAGTTACCGGTTCTCTGTTTCGGCTACCCGTCCTTCAGGTGCTGGATTTTATCAACCACCCGCGGCTGTCAGTGGATTAGTAACGGGATTTGTTCCTGGACCGGATCCGAAGCTTGTAATTGGTAGTAGGGAGTACGCAGTAGGGGCGGTACAGGAAGTGACTATTCCACCGAAGGTGTAATCGGGCGGAACGAAACGGAACGAAACAGGGATGTCGTTCTTAGAGCAGTGCTTTCAGGAAGAAAAATCAGTGAATGAAAATTGCTAGCTGTTCATGAGGCCATTCGGCGCTCAGATAGAACAGCTCATTTTTGCTAAGGGGCACAGCACGTGGCAAGTATCATTAACGGACTCTTCTCAGGTCGCTCGGGTATCGCAAGTCACGGTGTGGCTATCTCAGTAGCTGGTGACAATATCTCAAACGCGAATACTATCGGTTTCAAGATGAACCGAGCATCCTTCGAGGACATAATGGCCGGCGAGGGGATTGTCAGCAAACAGGTCGGTTCAGGTTCTCAGATCGGCGCCGTGCAGACCATATTTGAGCAAGGCTCACTCGAGTTTACTGGACGTCCTCTCGACCTTGGAATCTCAGGTAACGGCTTCTTCATTCTTGCGGACGGCCTTGACCGTTCATACACCCGGGCCGGTGATTTCAAGGTCGACTCCGCTGGGTTTATCACAAATCAGAGCGGCCTCGCGGTGCTCGGTTTCCCAGCTAACGGCTCCGGCGCGCTTGAGCCTATTAACGTAAACAATATTGAGCAGAGTAGTATCGCGACCAATGAGGTCAATATCTCCGGAAACGTGAACTCCGCCTCCGCTCTCGTTGATGGAGGCGCTATCCCTGTTCCTGGTCCCGCAATTCCACCCGTTGTGACCTATGCCGATATTAATAAGTTCGCGGAGTATTCTACCGTTATTGATGTGTTCGATTCCCTCGGAGAGAGTCATCCGGTGAGCCTCATGTTCTTCCACACCGGAGCGAACGAGTTTACCGTGCGAGCGTATGTTAATAACGAGGATGTTGATCCAGCAGCATCGTTGACGGTTTCTGGTTATCCTCGTTTCATCGGGGAGAAGGTGCTCACCTTCGGTGGTAATGGACAACGAAATCCCCCGTACGCTGCTGGCACTCCTGACCTGACCATGACGATCGACTGGAATAACGGGGCGGACCAAAATGTAACTGACGTCAACTTCACCCCGATGACCCAGTACGCGGCGGCATCCAACGTCCTTTCTGTAACTCAGGATGGAAAGGGTATCGGTTCTGTAAACAGCATTAGCATCGGTCGGGACGGTCGTGTATCTGCCCTTCTCACCAACGGGCAAACGAGTGTGATCGGAAGTATCGCTCTTGCTAGTTTCTCTAATCCAGAGGGGCTCCTTCGTCTCGGTAAGAACCAATTGGGGAGCTCCGTGGCCTCCGGTGACGCGATTTACGGTAGGCCAACAACTGGATCTTTTGGGGAGATCAAAGCCGGTACCGTTGAGCTCTCCACCGTAGATATCGCCTCTGAGTTCGTGCGAATTATTACCCTTCAACGTGGATTCCAAGCTAGTACGCGTATCATTACGACGATTAACCAGCTTCTGAACGACGTTATCCAGTTGGCGTAATAGCCCCCTGAGCGGTACCATGAGGTTATGAAGTTTACGAATGACGAGTTGGTGGCCCGAACCCTTGCTGGGGACTATCGGGCCATCGCTCGTTTCATCACGAAGATTGAGAACGCGGACCCCGGAATCGCCTCCATAGCCGCCTCTATGCGTCGGCCGAATGGTCGGGCGCATGTGGTAGGAGTTACCGGTTCTCCAGGCGCGGGTAAATCGACCCTCGTAGACGCCATGGCAAAATGTTATCGCGCCCGAGGCTCCAAGGTCGCTATCCTCGCGGTTGATCCGTCGAGTCCTTTTAGTGGTGGCGCGATCCTTGGTGACCGAATCCGGATGAACCAAGCCGCTGAGGATTCAACGATCTTTATTCGCAGCATGGCTACACGCGGTTCGCTCGGAGGGCTCGCGAAAGCGACCCTTGAATCCGTGCACATCCTCGATTGCGCTGGGTTCGATGTCGTGTTGGTAGAAACCGTTGGCGTTGGCCAAGCTGAGGTTGATATCGTGCGCACCGCCGATACCTGTGTCGTGGTGCTGGTCCCGGGAATGGGTGATAGCGTTCAAATCATCAAAGCGGGACTGATGGAGATCGCTGACCTCTTCGTCGTCAACAAGGCCGACCGTGAGGGCGCGCTCCTGCTTGAGAAGGATCTCTATACACTGTTATCGCTTGAGGAGTTTGCCCCCGACCAGTGGAGGCCCAAAATCGTAAAGAGCGTGGCCACCACCGGTGAGGGGGTGAGTGACATCGTGGAGGGAACGGTGGGGCACCTGGGTTGGTTAGAGACCTCTTCGGCGGGCTATTCGCGTCGGCTGCGTATCGTGTCCCAAACCATTAGCACCCTTATCAGTGAGCGAGTGGCTCGCACGGTCCTATCTGGCGAGGAAGATACGGTTCGAGAGCTCTCTAAACGGTGCGTTGCTCGCTCACTTACGCCGATCGAGGCGGTTAACGAATTTCTCTCCACGAGAGCTGGTAGAATTAAGTTTGAAAATAAATAGTAAAGTTGGGGTTCGACCCTTCCGATCCAAGCGATGATGGAAGAGATCTTATTCCACAATTCGCGGATCGTTTCGCTCAGCCTGATTGTGTGCGCCTTACTCGCGACGGTCGGCGCCATGATACTCGCCCGAAATATGCTCTTTATGTCTACGACGAGTGTGCGGAGATTTTTTGAGCTGCGGTTCCGTCCCACCGCCCTGCGATATACCGAAGAGTTTGAGTGTCTCTACGAGGGGTATCAAGACAAAGCGCGGCTCTTAGGGAATTATACCCCAGACTTTTTGCTCGTCTTTAACGAGGCTCGGTGGGCCAGGCTTGTTCTCACCTTAGAGCAGGTAGGAAGAGCCTACCAAGAGTTGTGTGAGCTTTTGGAGCACGGGGAGTCAAAGGACGCTCTGTGTTTAGCTGAGTTCCTGATCGCCGCGGGAGAGGAGCTCCCTCCGTGGAAGTATCGTCGAATCAGCGATGAATGGGCATCTCTTGCAAATTGGGAGGCCGATGTGCATGCGACTATTTGCGAGGTTGTTAAAAATCTGTGGAATGAGGTGCAGCGATCCCGTAGCCTTGGAATCTCTCGAGGCGCCTCAGTCGAAGAGACGATGCAAGTTCTGAAGAAGGTACGAGAGAGGTTGTAGGGCGGGGCAGCCAAGGATAGGAGGGGCTCCCACCATTTCCATCCCGCGGCGGAGGGCACTTCAGAGGTATCCTCGTCGTCCTGCCGGTCCAGCTCTTTATGTTTCTCGCATCCTTGTCGAGAGCTAGATGTTCTTATCGAGGGGCCCTTTCCGATTCCGGTCGAAGTTACTGCGCCCAAGGCCGCTCTAAGGAAAGAGGGGGGCCGCTCTGCGACGGTCGTTGCTGATGTAACAAAAGGCACAGTGCTTCTTGCCCATGCCAGTTGAGGGGCTTGGCTTCAGGTAAGCACCCCAAAGTGCGCCTGTGGCGGTGTTCAATTTACCGAAAGTCTCGCGGTCCGTTTCAGGAGAAGATCAGATCGTATGGCGTTAAGAGTGGTGCCGACCAGTTCAAGAACGTATTAGAAGGGTCGGGGAATGAGGCGCAGATCGCCCCCCACCTTTTCGATTGACACCTGCCCTAAATGGATATTTACGGACCTAAATGGATAGGTAAATGGATATCCAATGAAGATAACTAGCTTAAAGATATCGCCAGAGATGCTCCGGCTTATCGGCGAGGTCGACGAGTTTAAAGGGAGCTGGCGAACCCTTACGACTCTGGCACCTGAGCGCCTGGCGGTCCTAAAGCGGGTCGCTACCATAGAGAGTATCGGATCATCAACTCGCATCGAGGGAGCAAAGCTAACTGATGCTCAGGTGGAAGAGTTCCTCGGGCGTCTCCAGCAACAAACCTTTGAGAATCGTGACGAGCAAGAGGTTGCAGGTTATGCGGAGGTCATGGACGCCGTCTTTGATTCCCACGACTCAATTACGCTCAGCGAAAATTATATCAAGCAGCTTAACGCTATGTTGTTGCGTCACTCAAGTAAGGACGAACGGCATAGGGGCGAGTACAAGAAGCTTCCGAACAATGTGGAAGCCTTCGACGCTACTGGAAGAAGCGTTAGAGTTGTATTCGAGACGGCTACACCTTTCGATACTCCTTTCCGAATGCAAGAGCTCGTTGCTTGGACGCGAGAGGCGCTAGCCGATAGAGCCTGGCATCCGCTCCTCGTCGTTGGCTTGTTCATCGTAGTCTTCATAGAGATCCATCCTTTCCAAGATGGTAACGGACGGCTGTCGCGACTGTTGACAACATTTCTTCTCCTGCAAGCAGGTTATGGCTATGCATCGTATAGCTCTCTTGAAAGTGTGATAGAGGCAAATAAAGAGGGCTACTACCTCGCGCTCCGACGGACTCAAGGAACGCTCAAACAGGAAGAGCCAGATTTTGAGCCATGGCTTCTGTTCTTTCTGTGCTCACTAAAGAAGCAGACAAGTAGGTTGGCTGAGAAGATAGCGCGGGAGCCTCAAGTGGAAGGGTTGCACCCAGACGCTCTTAAGATTCTTGAGGCCGCGCGTCGACGTGGTCGAATCACTACAGGCGAGGCAGAAGAGCTGACAGGCGCGCCACGGCCTACCGTTAAGACGCGGCTCTCAGAGTTGGTGAAGCGCGGATTGCTCAAGCCTCAAGGGCAGGGCAGGGGAGCTTGGTACGGGTTGCCCTAAATTTGCTTCGGAAGAATAAGTTGAGTCGAGACGACTGTTGTCGATTGCTATGGATGGCGACTGTCTCGATGGCTCACAAAAGACTAGTGCGATTACTTTTCTTTTCTCAGACGTAAAAGAAGACTTAACACTAAAAAGAAGGCAGTCGGTCCCGATCGCCCCTCGCAGGGTGGTGAAAAATGGTTCCGTCGTGAGCATTTTGAGAGTTTTGACGAAACGAGGCGGAGACAACGAAAAAACCGGAGGCGTATCCACTGAGATACGTTGAGGATTTTTTCGGCGGCT
>JBDLRS010000017.1:0-11829 GCA_039799965.1 Pseudomonadota bacterium | reverse complement strand
CGACGAGTATCGCGCTGGAAAGCGTTTGCTTACAAGGATTGCAGCCATGCTTTCCAAGCTATGCCTTCAGCCCGCATGATGCCTGTTTCGGGTACGTTCACGTTTACGCGCACGAGCACGTGCACGTCGGGATAACACCGAGCCCTACCCACTCGATTTCACGAAGACGCCAAAAATAATCGTTGTGTCGAACCGTGCAGTAACGCATGGTGAGGTATGCCGATTTGCGTCCTCATAACACTCCAGGGGCTTAGTCTATGACCGCCCGTGCGGCTGCGTTGCAGCGCCTTTCCGACTTTCTCGTGCGAGTCCCTTCGTACGGTTTTGAACGAAGTTTCGATAGGCCTGGGCACGCTGAGGTGTCCTGCCTCTCAAAATGGATCCGATATAGAGTGATCTCGGAAGCTGAGTGCGTCCTGACCGTCCTTGATCATCACTCGTTTGAGGTCGCCGAGAAGTTCGTGCAGGAGATCCTTTGGAGGACATATTGGAAAGGTTGGTTAGAGCTTCATCCGCAGGTGTGGTCCGCCTATGCTTCTTCCCTCCCCCCTCTTTATGAACAGTCCCTGACTCACGAAGGATTTCGGGCGGCGGTAGAGGGGCGCACTGGACTTTCCTTCTTCGATGACTGGGTTCGAGAGCTGCGAGAGACCGGATATCTGCACAATCATGCTCGTATGTGGTTTGCTAGTGTGTGGATCTTCACCCTCCAATTGCCATGGCAGCTTGGGGCGGAGTTCATGTATCGGCACCTTCTCGATGGAGACCCCGCCTCGAATACCTTGTCCTGGCGGTGGGTGGGAGGCCTCCAGACCCCAGGGAAAATATATATTGCTCGACCTGATAATATCGAGAAGTACTCGGATGGTAGGTGGCGGCCCAGGCCATCTGAGCTCAATTGCAATCCTCGTCCCCTCCCGATGGATGATCTTGGTGGGATCGTCCCGATGGAGGCACTCGCAAGGGAGGCTCCTTGCCCTGGTGACTGTATCCTTTTGCATGATGATGACCTCTCCGCCGACCTCAGCCCGGAGTTGGCTGGAAGTAATCTCTCCTTTCTGCTCTGGAATCCGCCCCTCGCACTTCGCTCCGATAGTGTGTTCGACCACCTCACGAACATTCGACGTGATGCCGGTTTCCGAACCAATGCAAAAAGCGTTGAGAGCGCTGAGAGTGTTGTTCGACAGATGGACCTATCCTCAGCAACGGTAGTGCATATCATGAAGCCACACTGTGGTGAGCTTCTACGAGAGATTCTGGCCCTTGCAACACAGTTGGCTGCGCAGAACATCGAGGTTGTTTTTCATCGACGCGAGTGGGATGAGACCTATTTTCCGTTAGCAAAGGCGGGCTTTTTCCCGTTTTGGACCGCGGCTAAGCGTCGGCTTCAGGGCGTTGGGTAAGAGCTCTCCAGCAGGAACGTGGCGTCGGAAAAAACGGGATCTCTTTCATGTGAGTTTAGAACTGTGAGCCAAAGGTCTTAAGGAGTCGGCGCTCCTTCAACCCCTCTGGCGCTTTTGAGGGCGGTGGTGCATCGTGGGGATATCGGCCCAGGTATAAGGCTAGCCATGAAAAAACTGATCCTCGCGTCTTTAGCGATCCTTCTGTCCGTAGCGCCCGTGGCTATTCGACGAGCGGTAGGAGATACCTGGAATCTTCCAAGTCCCCTTAACGATTCAAATACCAAGGTCTCGTTCGTCGTTGATTCCACCTGGCATACTGTCAAAGGTACGACGAAAGATCTCAGTGGTTCCGTCCTGTTAAAGGACAAGAACGATCCCCTCTCGATCGTGGTGGATCTTAAGATTCAGGTGAAGACCTTCGACACCGATTGGGATAGTCGGGACGAGAAGTTGCAGGAATGTATGGCGTCGGACACCTATCCCCTGGCATCTTTCACCTCGACCCGGCTCTCTGAGAACTGTAAACCGACCGTTCTTGATATCGCGGGAAAGTGTTCCGGAACATTGACCGGCATCATCACGATGCGAGATGTTTCTAAAGAGGTCGCTCTCCCGGTCTCCATAACGAAGGGGCAGGATAGCTATCTCATCAGTGGAGCGCTTCCCGTGACGTGGGCTGACTATAACATTGAGGACCCATCGATCCTCATCGCCAAGCTCGACCCGGTCGTCACTATCTCGTACGAGACGAAGGTGCCGCTGAAACGCTAACTTAGGCACAGGCACTATGTCTTTCATTCAGTCCGTTGTTACCGCCCTTCCTCCATACCGCTATTCGACCAGGGAGATCACTGAGAAGGCGGGAACGTGGTTGAAGGACTCCGAGCAAGAACGAGCCCTCTTTCAGCGGTTGGCGAACTCAACAAAGATCGACTACCGAAATTTCGCGCTTCCTATCGAAGATCTGTTGGCGCTCAGTGGTCTAGCTGTCCGCGCGCAGATATTTAAAGAGGTGGGCGGAAGCCTTCTCCGAGATGTTCTTTCGCAAGCGATCAGCGCAGTCGAAATCGATCCCCACGATGTAGGGGCGTTGCTTTCAACCTCATGTTCCGTGCCCACAATTCCGGCGATAGATGCGTCAGTGGTTGGAAGGCTCGGTATGCGTGAGACCCTGCTCAGGCTTCCTGTGTTTCAGTACGGATGCGCGGGTGGCGCCATCGGCATCTCCCTTGGTCGCCATCTCACCGCGACCGCAGGGGTAACGTTGCTTGCGTCTGTTGAGCTTTGCTCCCTGGTGTATCAGGGCTCTGATTTGCAAGCTGGAAATATCGTTGGATCCGCCATCTTCGGTGACGGAGCCGCATGTGTAGTGATCTCTCCTGAGAGAGGGCCGCTTCGAATCGTTGATTCGCAGTCGTTCCTTATTCCCAACACAAGCGACCTCATGGGCTACGATATCTTTGATGACGGTACCCACCTGCGCTTGGATAGAGAGATTCCCCAGGCCCTTCTCGCCGCGGCGCCACGAGCGATAGATTCCTTCCTTAAAAATGCCGGCCTCTCCTCAAAAGATATTCAATGGTGGCTCTTTCATCCCGGTGGAGCCAAGATCCTCTCAAGCCTTGAAGAGACCCTGTCCGTGTCTCGAGCGCAAACACGATGGAGTTGGGAGAGTTTACGAGACCACGGGAATATGTCCTCTGCCTCTATTCTTTTCGCGTTGAAGAATTTTCTCGATGACAAGGAATACTCGCCGGGAGATAGGATGGTGATGCTCGGGGTGGGCCCGGGATTAACGCTCCAGCTTAATATCTTTGAGTGTTGTTAATGTCCGCGTTGTTCTGGGTGCTCTATGGGTACTGTGTTCTGGAGCGTCTAGGCGAGCTCGTCATCTCTCGTCGCAATCAGGCGCAGATGAAGGCGAACGGGTTCTCAGAAAAGGAAACCTCGGCTGGCGTGCGCTTCATGATCGCCCTGCATAGCCTGTGGTACGTGGCGATGCTCGTTGAGGTGGTAAGCTTTCCATCCACGATGCCGGCGCTTGTTCGGTATGGAGCCGCGACAGCTTTCTTGGCGGCGCAGGTCTTGCGATTTTGGGCACTGAGCACCCTAGGCGGCTTCTGGAACATCTCCGTTGTCACAGCCGATCGGAGTGGCCCTCGGTTTGTCTCTCACGGGCCGTATCGGTTCATCAGACACCCTAACTACGTGGTGGTGATTATCGAGATAGCAACCCTCCCCCTCGTTGGAGGAGCGGTGTGGACCTCTGCTATCTTCACCGTTTTAAACGGTATCGTTCTCGCGCGGCGAATTCCTTTGGAAGAGTCGCATCTCTTTCGCGTTTCCGGATATCGAGATGTAATGGGTGGGAAGGGGAGATTTATCCCCCGCCACCTTTTTGGACGGCGATGAGCAGAACATCTCACTCAGAAGGACGGGGTATCATCATCGGAGCATCGCTCGCGGGTTCAATCGCTGCGATAGAGTTAGCTCGCGCTGGCGCACATGTCACCCTGATCGATAAGGAGATATTTCCCCGACGCAAGCCGTGCGGCGAAGGGCTCTCAGCTCGCGCACAGGCGGAGCTTGCCGCGGCTGGGTGTCACCTTGACGATCTTGGGTGCGACTACCGTCCACTGCATGGGTATCGAATCTTTCACGGCTCCCGTTCCCTCGATATTCCTGATCGCGCGGGCTTGGTAGGCGTCCCGCGTAGTCAGCTCGATGCGGCGCTCCTCTCGCACGCGGCAGGTTTTGCGGGAGTTGAGGTGGTTCTGGGCGCTAAGGCCTCTGTAGTTGAGACTCGAGCAGGGCATTGCAAGGTTCGAGTCGGAGGTCGTGATTTCGTAGGAAGTTCGCTTGTCGTCGCTGATGGCGCGACTTCGTCAACACTGCGCGCCCTCGGTCTGCCTCTACCAATTCCAGGAAATGCCCGCCTTGGAACGAGCTCTGTCTGGCGTTTGGTCGAGGGAGAGCTCTCGTCTAAGGTTCACACCGTCTTGGTTCGAGGAGGAGAGATCTACCTTACGCCTCTCGCGGGTGGATTTGTAAACGTGTCAGCCCTGGGCGATCGATCGCTCATCCAAGCATTCGCGCGCGAACGATCTCTGCGGATGCGGATCGACTCTATCGGCGAGATGCTGGGTGTCTCACTTGAACCAGTATGTTCCCCCCTCAGTTGTGGCGCGATAAACACCTTGTATCGATGCGCAAGCATTCGAGGTGCCTTTGTGGTCGGTGACTCGTGCGAGACATTTGACCCATGCGCCGGTTTTGGAATGGCACATTCTCTCATTTCAGGACGATTGGCGGCGCGAAGCATCCTTCGAGGTTGGGGAGAGGCCTCTCCTCTGGAGGCTGCCCGTGTGTATGCGTCGGAACGGGAAGCGCGGATTCGAGATGTGCGTGGCTTCGCCCGCCTCACCGCAGCGACGATGACAAGCGGAGTGGGCCGAATGAGCTTGCCAATTATCGTTTCAACCGGACTCGCGGCGCGGGTCTCTCATTCGGTACATACGGTGCATACCGGAGGTGCCGTGAGGAGCGTAGTGTCTCTTCTTGGTGGGCGGATGGGGCGTAGAATTGCGGTCGAGTCGCTCGAGGCTTAAGCACGCTCGTTGTGCGCCCCAGACGAGGGGGATAGCCGCTTCACCGCCTCCCGAAATTGCTCGCCTCTATCACGATAGTCCTTGAAAACCGAAAAGCTCGATGAGGCTGGTGACATAACGCAGATCTTTCCCGCGCTCGTACGATCGTATGCCGCCTGTACCGCGTCATTCATCGTTTGGACGTCGACACGGGCGTAGTCGCGCTGGGGAGCTGCTGCTTTTGCGGCATCCCATATCTTTTGGCCAGTGGTCGGAAATAAGATCAGATTTTTAACCTGAGATGCCGCGAGTGCCGGTCCTACCGGAGTCATGTCGACACCGCGGTCAAAGCCGCCGGCAATAACCGTCTCGACCTTATCTCCAAGCGCTATCAGAGCGTGCGCGAGAGCCTCCGGAATAGTAGCGAGGGAGTCGTTATAAAATGAGATGTCGTAACGAGTGGCGATGAACTCCAGACGATGCTCAAGAGGCTTAAAACTTCGTAGGCCTGCTTGAATCTGGGCTACAGAAGCGCCAAACGCTACGCCACACGTAATGGCAGCGAGCGCGTTTTGCACATTGCCCGGTCCAATAACGGGGAGATCTTCGGTGCGTGCAACCGGAAGTCGTTCGCCGTTCTTCGCGATTACTATCGCGTCGCTCTCAACGCGTGTGGCGCTTGTGTCGCTGCGGCCCTCAGAAAAGTGTAATCGAGACCCAAGAAACCCGCTCGTTATAGTTGTAAGGAGGTGATTCGTTTCGTGGGTGATTAAAAAGTCGCTCCTTTGTTGGTGCCTACCGATGTTAGCTTTCGCGGCGCTATAGGCATCAAATCCACCGTGGTAGTCGAGGTGCTCCGGCACGATGTTCAGAAGTATCGCCACGTGTGGACTACGGCGCAGGTCCTCCAGTTGATAGCTGGAAAGCTCCGCAACAAAAACGGTATCCGCGGTAGCTCCAGCGAGGTGATTCAGCATTGGGGTGCCGATATTTCCCACCAATCGCACGTCAGCGATGAGCTGACTTAAGATGGAAGCGGTCAGTGATGATGTTGTGCTTTTACCTTTGGTGCCGGTGATTCCAACGATTCGGCCGGGACACACCGCGAAGAAGATATTGGTAGCGGAGGTAAGATGAGCGTTGGCTCCCAGGAACGGTTGGATGAGACGGATGTTCACACCCGGTGAACGCACGATAGTATCAAACGATTGGGCCGCGGCGAGATAATTTGGACCGGTAAAGAGCTCGACGTAGTCAGGAAGATCCGCGTTCGCCCCACTGAGGTGGTGGTCGGCGATCCCGATTCGGGCGTTTGGGTGGTGGTTTCGGATGTAATCGAGCACACTCCGCCCCTCGCGCCCAAATCCTACGATGAGAAAGGAATCTCCACGAAGCTCAGGGTTTCTCATGCGAGTTCCTTGAGAAGGTTCTGGAGTCGCCGCGCGTACTCTTTGGGAAGCTCGTGTTCCTCGCTCCACGCCGTGAGGGTTGCGCTTGCGTGAGAGAGGGAAGGAAGAAGGTTCCGGTCACGCAGCTTTTTCGCAATAGCCTCTAATCCGGAGGGGATAGAATATCCCTCTCGCTGACACCGGGCTAGAGTGAGCGCCAGCGCGTCGCGTGATTCGCCTAGCGTGCCTACACACTCAAGTGGTTTGTGATCCCGCAGACCGGTGAGCTCTTCAAGGGCCGATAGGATCTCGGGCACCTCAAAGAGGTCTTTTCCGAAGATTACGGAGCGATCGCTAGGTGAGGTAAATGGGGCCATGGTGAGGAATACAAAGGCGCACTTCGGACACTTTCCGCACCACCGGTCCTCTCGTTGTCCAACGTTGCAACTGCGAAAGGAGCGCAGATGGTGGGGGGCGATTCGAGCGAAGAGCCCGCTCACTTGAAGATCGTAGAGCGGACGAATGATGCTGTAATAGGAGGCGCATCCGGGAAAGTGCTCGGCCGCGTACGAGCGGAAGCGCCGTTCGAATCGAATTCCCTTTGAGTATTGGTGATTGATCGCGAGGCCATGAAAGATGGTGTTCTCCTCGCTTGCGCTTCGCTCGTTTGAGACGATAACTGCGCCGAGGCCGCGTATCTCCGCGATCATCGTGCCTAAAAATGCGAGGTAGGCGGAAAAAGGAGTGTGCCCGTTGAGATACCCTTGGGCGTTCAACTCGATGAGTTGTCTATCAATGGTACGGTGAACGACTATCGGATCGCCGTAGCCGGCTATTGTGATGCTTTCCCTCGCGGAACGAGATGGGTTGAGCATAAGCGTTTCGCGGCGGACATTTGGATCAAACGCCGTAAGCATCTCCAGGGCAAGCGAAGAGTCCTTGCCACCGGCCGCCAGGACCAGCTCTCCATCCTTTGCGCTCGCTTCGTGCCGATAGCCGCGAGGAAGTGGTCGGCCTCCACGCGACTCTATGGTGAGCAGTCCCTCTTGGCTTGGGTCGATATCATTAACGAAGTAGAACTCGCCGAGCCCGTGTATAAAGAGATCCTGCCACCATGCGCGATCGTCGTCACTTAATTGATAGCCATCGATAATGACGCGAGGTGGACATGCGGCTTTCCAGTAACTGAGAACCTCAACCATGCCCAGGTGAAAGAGATACGGCTCAAGGCATTTCTCGTCGATCTGGGTGGTTGGAAAAGAAAGTGCCGGAAAAGAAATCGTTGGACGAAATTGGATGGAAGGCTCTAGATCTATAAGGAAGGTCGCTTGAAGGATCTCTCCGTGACGTACCAGCGTGTACCCTCGGTAGGTGAGGGTAGGGTGTTTAGAACGGAGCGTTGTAAACGTCGAGGTCACGATAGATTTCATCCAGGTATGGCCGAGGCGGACCAAAGTTATGCTACCACGATCGTGATGGGAGTAGTAGAACCGGATAGCGAGAAAAGGGGCAATAGTTGCGATACATTGTCCGCCGCCAGGGAGTCCTCTCTCACTAAGCCGTCTAGCAGGGTGCTGTCGATGAATGTTCTTTCTGCTCGTATCGATCGTTTCCTGATCGCCGCGGCGCTTGGGTTGATAGTCGCTAGTGTCGGTTCTCTCATGATAGAACAGGCCCCATCCGCCGCGATCGCTCGAGGGGATTTCCCCGCCTTTTATACGATGGCGACCCTGGCGAGTCGGGGTGAGGGAGCAAGGCTCTATGACCTTGCAACGCAGCGACAGCTTCAGAACGAGGTATGGCCTTCGCTTGATGGTTCCGTTCTCCCCGTGGCGTATCCGGCATTTCTCGCTTTGTTTGTTGAGTCGCTCGCGACTCTCTCCCCATCAACCGCTCGATTAGTGTGGATCTTGTCGATGGCCCTGTGTGTCGTTATTGCGGGGGCGTTCCTTGTTCGGTCCTCGTCCTTTATGAGGGGAATGACCTGGCAGGTGGTCGTCGCGTTGCTCCTCTTCGGCCCACTGTTTTTGGGAGTTCTCGGCGGGCAGATAGTTGGTGTAAGTGTGTTGCTGTACGCCGCGATCCTCTTCCTTGATCGCAAGAAAAAAAAGGGGCTGGAGACTCCCCTCGGTGTTGTCACCGGTCTCTGGATGTACAAACCGCACTTCGCTTTGGCGATCGTCGTCGTATTCCTTTTGCAGCGACGGTGGCGCGCGATCGTGGCGTGGCTCATAACGAGTGGGGCCCTCTGGGCCCTCGGGGCGTCTATCGCAGGAGTGGGTTGGCTCTCCGAATGGGTTGTGTTCGCGAAAGGGTTTGCGTACATCGACCTCGTAAGTAACGCACCACGTATGACCGGTGTTGTGCCTTTTCTCTTCGTTCTCAGCGGGTCGGTCTCTGGGGGATGGCGTGACCACGTTGAGGTGTGGCAGGTGTTCACACTTATTGCGTCACTCACAGTTCCATGCGCGCTCGCTTTTGTCGTCCGGCGCGGCGGTCCGATCATGGTAAGCCCCGGCCTTCTCGCTGTTGGGCCTCTCCTCGTGTTGCTCGCTCCAGCAGTTAATTTTTATGACCTGGCGATCAGCGCTGTTCCCTTGCTTCTTATGGTTCGGCCGACGCTCAGAGGGGATCTCTGGATGGCTGGCGGTGTGATAGTGTTGAGCCATCTCGTCATGCTTCTTAAGGACGCTGGCGTTGCGGGAGTATGCTTGCTGTATGGAGCTGTCCTTGGTCTCCTCCTTCGTGCAGCCATCGCTCGCGAGCGTAAGGAGATAGCGAGTGCTCATTGAGGCGTAGCGTTGGCGAAGTTCATGATGAGCGGTGGGTGGCCCCCGGGAGAGTAGCTCGTTGAGAGATGCTGAGGGTTGAGCCTGTAATCCACATCGCGCAACAAGCCCCTGGATGGCTCAACTAGGAGGGCTATTACTCCCTGAAGTTAGTGAACTGGAGCTCGATATCGGTCACGGAGGAACGAAGCGTGGCGATTGCTGCTTGAAGGTCGTCCCGTTTCTTGCCCGTAACTCGAACTTGATCCCCTTGAATCTGAGACGTTACTTTAAGCTTGCTCTCTTTGATGAGCTTGTTGATACGCTTCTTCTCCTCATCGTTGAGGGCCTGCTTAACGGTGACCGCTTGTCGAAGGGTGTCACCTCCCGCTGGCTGCGGATCCTCAAAGGTGACCGCCTTCTGACTGATACCGCGCTTGGAGAGCTTCTGTCGAAGGATCTCTTCCATTGCGGCGATGCGAAGTTTGTCGGGGGCATGGAGTCCGATGACTCCCTCCTTTTCGTTCAGCTCAATCGTCGCGTTGGAGCCTTTGAAGTCATACCGTTGCGCTATCTCGCGCTGGGTCTGGTCGACCGCATTCTTTACCTCCTGAATATTTACCTCTGAGACGATATCGAACGATGGCATATGACTCCTCGCTAAAAACGTGATTGCAGTATACACGCACCAAGGACGCAACGGTTAATAATTCACGTTTGTGAGCGCCTCTCCAATTGTCCGGGGTGGTGAGCATACCTCCCGAATCCCCCAGCACAGTGCGTGGAAGGCGGCACGATGAGCCATCTTTTTCGGAGCAAATCAAGAGGTTCAGCCAAACTCCCTAAAAATTAAATCGTTACAAAACCGAGACAAAATGCAGGTCAGTCGTTGACACCCCCAGCCTTCCCGGACTACTATCCCCGTCCGCTGCGAGACCGATGTCAAACAACATCGGACACACAGCGGCTCTTCAATAGAAGAGAGGGTTTCGAACGACACGAAATGCTGAAAAAAGTTAAGATATGCTCTTGACTGAAAGCAGCGAATAAGTGAAACTTCACAACCTGCCGCGTCGAAAGAAACGGCAAAAAGGCAGTAAGACAACTAGGTTATGGGTAGAAGCTGTTTAGAATCTTAGGTCTCAGCGACCTAAGATTAGAGAACATAGTTCATGCAAGAACTAAACTCTGAGTGCAGCTAAGTAGAGGTGACTCTCTAGAAGAGTCTGACTTAGAATGCATTCGCAAGTGATGGGCAAATAGTAAATTTTGTGCACGTCCCGCAAGGGATGTGCTTACGCAGTAGATTTCTTTGAATTAGAGAGTTTGATTCTGGCTCAGAATGAACGCTGGCGGCGTGCCTAAGACATGCAAGTCGTACGTGAAAGTAGCAATATGAGTAAAGTGGCGCACGGGTGAGTAATACTTGGATAATGCGCCTCCTCGCTGGGGATAACCAGGCGAAAGCTTGGCTAATACCGAATAGTCCGACTGAAACTTTGGTTTCGGTCGGTAAAGCCGTAAGGCGCGGGGAGAGTAGTCCAAATCCCATTAGCTAGTTGGTAGGGTAATGGCCTACCAAGGCTACGATGGGTAGCTGGTCTGAGAGGACGATCAGCCACACTGGAACTGGAACACGGTCCAGACTCCTACGGGAGGCAGCAGTTAGGAATTTTGCGCAATGGGGGAAACCCTGACGCAGCAACGCCGCGTGAAGGATGAAGGCTTTCGGGTTGTAAACTTCTTTTAGCAGGAAAGAACACAATGACGGTACCTGCAGAAAAAGCACCGGCTAACTCTGTGCCAGCAGCCGCGGTAATACAGAGGGTGCAAGCGTTATTCGGAATTACTGGGCATAAAGAGCGCGTAGGCGGTCTAATAAGTCTGATGTGAAATCCCTGGACTCAATTCAGGAAGTGCATCGGATACTGCTAGACTAGAGTGCAGGAGAGGAGAGCGGAATTCCTGGTGTAGAGGTGAAATTCGTAGATATCAGGAGGAACAACAGTGGCGAAGGCGGCTCTCTGGACTGTAACTGACGCTGAGGCGCGAAAGCGTGGGGAGCAAACAGGATTAGATACCCTGGTAGTCCACGCCGTAAACGATGGATGCTAGATGTCGGAAGGTCTTACCCTTTCGGTGTCGTCGCTAATGCATTAAGCATCCCGCCTGGGGAGTACGGTCGCAAGATTAAAACTCAAAGAAATTGACGGGGGCCCGCACAAGCGGTGGAGTATGTGGTTTAATTCGATGCAACGCGAAAAACCTTACCTGGGCTTGACATCTGGTGCTATCCGGTGAAAGTCGGAGTTCCCTTCGGGGACGCCAAGACAGGTGCTGCATGGCTGTCGTCAGCTCGTGTCGTGAGATGTTGGGTTAAGTCCCGCAACGAGCGCAACCCTTGCCATTAGTTGCCAGCATTAAGTTGGGCACTCTAATGGGACCGCTTGCCGATAAGGCAGAGGAAGGTGGGGATGACGTCAAGTCCGCATGGCTCTTACGCCCAGGGCAACACACGTACTACAATGGCTATTACAGAGCGCTGCCAACCCGCGAGGGTGCGCAAATCGCAGAAAAGTAGTCTCAGTTCGGATTGGAGTCTGCAACTCGACTCCATGAAGCTGGAATCGCTAGTAATCGCGGATCAGCATGCCGCGGTGAATACGTTCCCGGGCCTTGTACA
>JBDLRS010000016.1:0-19665 GCA_039799965.1 Pseudomonadota bacterium | reverse complement strand
GTGAAAAATGATTTCCTGTTGCGCATTTCGATAGTTTGACTGCAACTTCGTTGGAGCCGTCGAAAAAATCCTCAACGTATCTCAGTGGATACGCCTCCGGTTTTTTCGTCGTCTCCGCCTCTTTCGTCAAAACTCTCAAAATGCTCACGACGGAACCATTTTTCACTACCCTGCTAGAGCGGTCGCAATACGGTCAAAAACCTCCTCGACCGTCCCGACCCCATCCAACTTGACCAAGTTTCCATGCTGTTCGTAATAGGTCGCAACTGGCGCAGTCTGCTCCCGGTACACCTTGAGGCGCTTGGCCGCAACCTCGGCAGTGTCATCCGAGCGACTCGACTGACCCTGACGCCCCTGAATTCGCTCAAGCAGGATCTCATCAGGCACGTTAATTTGTAGCACTTTGAGCTTCGCCGCGCCCATCTTTAAAAGAAGGGTCGCCAAACTTTGAGCCTGTGCAACCGTGCGGGGAATCCCATCAAGAAGAAACCCCCTCTTGCAATCTGGCTGTGAGAGTCGAGCCTCAACAACCTGCATGATGATATCATCGGTCACTAACTCACCGGAATCGAGGATCGACTTCACCTTGTTGCCGAGAGGCGATCCAGAAGAGACCTGCTGCCGAAGCATATCTCCCGTTGAGATGTGCGGAATGTTGTACCGCTCGCAGATTTGGACGGCCTGAGTTCCCTTTCCTGCCCCTGGAGGTCCTAACAAAACAACTTGCATAATAATCCTCTTTCGTAAGGGTCTATATTATCGTCGAACAAGCCGGCTTCGATTGTAGCTGATAGCACCGAGGCTACTTTGGTCCTTGCTCGAACGTGACATAAACGCCTCGTAGTTACGCGCGACGAGCATCGATTCGATTTGCGCTGAGGTATCGAGCGTAACTCCAACCACAATTAATACCGCGGTTCCACCGAACACGTAGGCAAACTGCGAAGCACCCATTCCGATATACACCATCTGCGGAACAACGCAGACAAGAGATATGTAAATCGCTCCCCACAACGTAATCCGATTCAAAATACCGTAAAGATAATCAGCGGTCTCCTGACCAGGTCGAACGAGCGGAATGAATCCACCATTTTTCTTGAGATTTTCAGCAACCTCCACTGGATTAAACACCACCGCGGTGTAGAAGAAGCTGAAGAGAACGATAAGAGCGACATAAATCGACTCGTAACCCCAAGCGCCCGGGGTCAAAAAGTTAGCGAGAGCTGGGAAGTTGGCCGCTGGAAGCACCGTCATGATAGTTGCTGGTAGCATCATGATAGCGGACGCGAATATCGGAGGAATTACTCCTGTCATATTTACCTTGAGCGGCATGTACTGCGTCTGTGCCTGCGTCATCCGTTTCCCTACCATGCGACGAGGATATTGGATCGGAATCTTACGATGAGAACGCTCGACGAAGATGATCGCGTAGATTGTAAAGAGAGAGAAGGCGAGCAGCGCCATAACCGCAAAAGGCGAGAGCTCTCCTGTCCGAGCAAGTTCCACGGTCGAACCAAATACCGAGGGCATCCGAGCCGCGATACCAGCGAAGATAATGATACTCGTTCCATTTCCTAAGCCGCGCTCAGTAATCTGCTCGCCAAGCCACATTACAAAAGCGGTGCCCGCGGTGAGGGTTATCATGGTTGTGAGCTCAAACGACAAGCTCGGGGTAGCCAATCCACGAGACTCCAACGCTCTTGCGATCATGAAGCTTTGGAAGAGAGCGAGAAGGATTGTGAACTGACGGGTGTATCGAGTGATAACTCGACGCCCAGCCTCCCCCTCTTTCTTAAGGTTCTCAAGATACGGGATACTTGGCGAGAGAAGCTGGATAATGATTGATACTGTAATGTACGGGGAGATTCCGAGCGTGAAGATTGAAAACTGCTCGAGCGCGCCTCCCGAGAAGAGGTTAATGAGGCCGAAAAGCGTATTGGCGTTCTCCTCAAACATCCTTCGGATGGCGTCTACGTTGACACCGGGGGTCGAAACAAACACTCCGAAACGATATACGGCAAGCATTGAGATGGTAAAAAGGAGTCGCTTCTTTAATTCCGGAATCTGAAACACCTGGGGAAGACCGCTCATCACATCCTCGTGAAAAACTAGGTTAGTCGGAACCGCGAGCGCACTACGAAAACGCTTGAAGAATCATGCGCTATAAACCTACCGGAACCGAACCGTGCAATACTATCATGCACGACCTTCCGGAAATAGTGCTTATAAGAACATGACCACATGATTGTGCAAAAGAAAACCTATCTTGAGGCCATTTGATGAGCGAGCGAAGCTAGTTGATGGTTCTCAGGCTTGGCGCGAGAATCAAATCATCACCCTCATCGACCTCCGCATGAGCGCGGCGTTCGGGCAGATCTTCACACGCTTTTAATGTGAGCAGCGGGCATAAAAAAGCGACCCTTTGGGGTCGCTTCATCAGAGACTCTAACAGAAGAGCTTTTGTCCTATTCGCTGATGATCTCTACCGTTCCGCCTGCCGCCTCAACGCGAGCGCGAGCACCGGCGGAGATAGCGTTTACCTTGAGGTGAAGCTTCTTATTGAACTCACCCTTATCAGCAAGGATCTTCACCCCAGCTTTACATGATGACCTCTTAGCATAGCCGAGAGCCTGAATAGCGCCAACATCGACCGTTGCACCAGATGCTACGTTCTGCAGAGCGGACAACCGCACCACGTTGTACTTGTTCTCTCCACGTACGCTTACACGGGATGTAAAACCAACCTTCGGAACTCGTCGGTAAAGAGGCATCTGACCTCCCTCGAACCCGGCACGAACTCCTCCACCACTTCGAGCGGTCTGCCCCTTACCTCCCTTCCCAGAGGTTTTTCCGTGCCCGGAGCCCTCTCCACGTCCAACACGGGTGCGAGCCTTTCGAGCGCCTTTGTTAGGCTTAAGGTTGCTTAATGTAATATTCTTAATGGCCATCTTGGACCTCACTACTTCTTAATTTACTTGACCGGTGTAACTTGGATCAGGTGAGAAACACGACGAAGCATTCCCAAAACCGCGTCGTTAGCCACGATCTCCCGTGACTTGCCGATGCGACCAAGGCCTATCGCCTTGATGGTGCTTCGTACCGCAGGAACACACCCAGCGTCGCTACGAACTTGCTTGATAACTACCTTCTTGCTCATATTCGCCATCCTTAACTCTACCCGTACGTTTTATTAGTAAGGGTGGTATCCCATATCCTCAAGCTTCACGCCACGAACCGCAGCGACAACCTCTGGCTCCTCAAGAGAGAGGAGTCCCATCACAACGGCTTGAAGCACGTTTTGAGCGGTCGTTGAACCGAGACACTTCGTACGGATGTCCTTGATTCCGCAAACGTCCATAACGGCACGAACAGCGGCCCCAGCGATAACTCCAGTTCCCGGAGCACCTGGCTTCATCACAACGGAGGAGGGGCCTGCCTTACCGATGATATCGTGAGGGATAGTTGTCCCCTTAAGAGGAACCTTGATCAGGCGCTTGCGAGCCTGCTCAGAAGCCTTACGGATAGCATCTGGAACTTCGACCGACTTACCCAAGCCGAATCCGATGTGCCCGCGGCCATCTCCAGTAACAACGAGAGCGCTGAAGCTGAATCGGCGGCCTCCCTTCACTACCTTGGATACGCGGTTAATGAATACGGTCTTGTCAGTGAGCTCACCACACTGATCAACGGTTACTCTTCGCTTGTCGAGGATATCTTTAAAAGCCATACGTCTCCGAACTAAAACTCAATACCCTTAGAATACAAGACCGGTCTCGCGAGCGGCGTCGGCAAGAGCCTTCACCCGTCCCGTGTAGAGGAAACCGTTTCTATCAAATACAACGCTCTCAATCTTAGCTGCCTTCGATCGGTTCGCGAGGACGATACCTACAGCGCGAGCCGCGAGCATAGATTTCGTGCTACCGGTCTTCACCCCATCGCCCTTTCCGAGCTTAGCGATCTCAGCCTGAACGTCTTTGTCGAGGGTTGACGCGCTCGCCAACGTCTTGTGGCCGTCGTCAGCAATAACCTGAGCGTAGGTGTGTTTTGAGCTCCGGAAGATGCTCAAACGCGGACGCTCCACGGTTCCGACTACTTTCTTACGAATCCTAAGCTTCCTCTTCTCTCGTGAGGTTGCTGCTACTTTCTTGCCTTGCGTTGCCATACGGCCCCTACTCCTACAACTTACCGATTACTTCTTACCGGTCTTACCAGCCTTACGACGTACCTTCTCGTCAGAGTACTTGATACCCTTTCCGAGATAGGGCTCTGGAGGCTGAACGTCACGAACTTTCGCGGCGAATGTCCCGAGGATCTCTCGGTCAGCGGACTCCATCTCGATTGAGTTCTTCTGAACGTTACACTTAATCGCGCTTGGAACGTCCATAGTAACATCGTGCGAGAAACCAACAGCAAGAACCAACTTTTGGCCTTGTAGCTTAGCGTTGAAACCTACGCCGTTTAACTCGAGGGTCTTCTTCCACCCTGTGCTCACACCCTTCACCATGTTGTTCAGGGTAGCGCGGGCGGTACCGTAGTCAGCCTTGGCTTGCAAATCGGTCCCGACCATCGTGACAATGGCCTTGCCGTCAACCACCTCAACCGCGACACCAGGTCGGATCTTGTAGGACAACTGCCCTTTGGGACCTTCAACTGAAACTACACCACCTGCTACTGCACACTTGACCCCCGAAGGGATGGCTACAGGCAATTTACCGATACGTGACATGATACACCTCTCTCAAATCTTATCCGAAGAGCGCGATAACTTCGCCACCAACCTTGAGCTTGCGGGCCTCATGGTCAGCCAACACTCCCTTTGAAGTCGAAACGATCGAGATACCAAGACCGCTACTTACCTTCGGAAGCTTCTCAGTTCGAGAGTACTTGCGGCACCCTGGTCGCGAAACTCGAACAGCTCTGCTGATGACTGGACGGCCGCTCGCGAAGTACTTCAAGTTCACCTTGATAGCGTTGTGTTCCTGAGCGTCTTTTGCCGCCTCAAATCCCTCGATAAGTCCCTCCCGAGTAAGGACCTCAAGAACGTTCTTGTTGAGCTTAGACGCTGTTACAAGAACCGAACGGTGACCGGCACGTTGACCGTTCCGGATTCGCGTGATCATGTCGGATACGTGATCGTTAATCATAACTTAATTCCTCGCCTCTACCTTACGAAACGGCATTCCCATAAGCTCCAACAACTCGAATCCCTCTTCGTCGGTCCTCGCTGTCGTCACAAACGTGATATCCATGCCACGCACTTGATCTAATTTCTCTATCTGAATCTCTGGAAATACGATCTGCTCCTTAAGACCCATGGTGTAATTTCCACGCCCATCGAATCCCTTGCGAGGAATACCACGGAAGTCTCTTACGCGAGGGAGCGCCACCGTGATGAGCCTGTCCATAAAATCGTTCATTCTCTTCTTGCGAAGAGTCACCATCACCCCGATCGGAAGGCCCTCACGCAACTTAAAAGCTGCGATAGACTTCTTAGCGCGAGTAACAACTGGTTTCTGACCAGCGATAGTGGTCATGGCGTACTCAACGAATTGAATAGCTTTCGAGTTTCCTACCGCGTCACGAACACCGGTGTTCAAAACGATCTTGGTAATCTTTGGAACCTGCATCGGTGAAGAGTAGTTGAATTTCTTCATCAAGGCTGGAACTACGTTCTTTGTGTAGTGCTCTTGCAAACGATCCATAACTTCCTTAGCACTCCTTATCCATCAATCTGAACAAACTGCTTGCTTGAAGGGTCCTTGTAACCTCGAACCTTCTTGCCGTCTGCTAAGGTGCTCTTAACGAGACGTACAGGCTTCTTGAGCTTCTCGACGTAGTACATAACGTTCGAGATGTGCATCGGTCGCTCTACCTGAATCTTTCCACCCTCCTGGCCCGGAGCAACCGCCTTCTTGTGCTTGGTGAAGAGGTTCAGCCCCTCGAGCACCACGCGATCGTTCTTATCTCCGACGATCGCCTTAATCTTAGCAACCTGTCCCTTAAGGGGGCGTTTTTCCTTGTTGCCACCGGCTATTACCATCACAACATCACCTTTCTTGAGTGCTGTTGGAACTGGCTCGATTACTTTTTTTGTTGAACTCTTAGCAGCCACGTTATACCTCCTACCTACTACAGCACCTCAGGCGCTAATGAGACGATCTTCATGAACTTCTTACCGCGGAGCTCACGAGCTACTGGTCCGAAGATACGGGTTCCAGCCGGCTCTGAGTTAGCATTAATAAGAACTACGCTGTTGTCGTCGAAACGAATAAAAGAGCCGTCTTCACGCGCGACCTCCTTAGCGGTCCGCACAATCACAGCCTTATGAACGGAGCCCTTGGCGATCTTGGAGTTTGGAATCGCCTCGCGAACAGCGACAACGATTACATCTCCTACTGATGCGTATCGGCGGCGGCTTCCACCCAGTACCTTTACGCACACTACCTTCTTGGCACCCGAGTTATCTGCTACATCGAGCACTGACTTTAACTGAATCATATCCCTTCACTGCCCCAAAACGTCACTACGCTACACTGCCTTGGTCAGGATCGACTCGACCTTCCACCGCTTAAGCCTGCTAAGCGGGCGCGTCTCAACGATACGAACCTTGTCACCAACTCCGCACGTGCGAGCCTCATCGTGTGCGTAGAATTTCTTTGTCTTACGAACGAACTTGCCGTAGGTCGCGTGGCGAACCTGACGCACGACGGCTACAACGACCGTCTTGTCCATCTTCGCGCTTACAACAACGCCATCCTGAGTCTTGCGGTTTCCGCGAGTCTTGTCAGTAGCGGCCCTTTGAGTCTCAGCCGCTTTGGTGCCCGTCACTTTTGTTTTTGCCTCTGCCATAGTACTACCTATTTTCCTGTAATCCTCTCACGCAGCCACCGTTACGCCGACAACTTCGTCAAAGCTGTCTGAACGCGAGCGAGTTGCTTTCGCGTTTCTTTCAGAAGGTGTCCCTTCTCAAGCTGATTCGTAGCTTGCTTGAAACGCAAACGCATAAGCTCTTCACCGAGTTGGTTAGCCTTACCCTGTAACGCAGTCTTGTCTAATCCCGCGATTTCCTTCAAAAAGTCTCGCCGTTTCATAATTCCACTACCTACTGTACCGCGGCCAAAATGAGGCCGAACTATGACTGTTTCTTCAGCTTAAATCAAGCTGCTGCTCCGGATAACTATCTTGGTCTTGATCGGAAGCTTTGCCGCTGCAAGCTCCAACGCCTCAACCGCCAGTTTCTCGGCTACTCCGGTGATTTCATACATGATTCTTCCGGATTTCACCTCAGCAACCCAAACTTCTACCGCCCCCTTTCCTTTACCCATTCGCACTTCCGCTGGCTTCTTCGTGAGGGGCTTATCCGGATAAACTTTGAGCCACACTTTACCGCCACGCTTAATGTGACGAACCATGGTCTGACGAGCTGCCTCGATCTGTCGGTTAGTGACCCATCCTGGCTCCATTGCTCGGAGGCCGAACTCACCGAACTCCAACGTACAACCACGGGTCTCTTTGATCTTGAGGTGGCGGTACAACTTCATCTGTTTGCGATAGCGCGGCTTCTTTGGCTGCAACATAACTTACTCCAACGACAAACTTTCAAACCTTCTAGGTTACAGAGAAATTGCCTCTGCTGCGGCTTCCTCTCCTGGCGCGAACTTCTCACCCTTGAACACCCAAACCTTAACGCCGATGATGCCGTAGGTAGTCTGAGCCTCCGCCGTACCGTAATCGATCTCAGCTCGAAGTGTGTGAAGAGGAACGCGTCCCTCTCGATATTGCTCTGTTCGAGCGATCTCTGCGCCGTTCAAACGACCTGATACACGAACCTTGATCCCCTCAGCGCCAACACGTTGAGCACGTCCAACCGCTTCCTTCATTGCACGACGGAAATTAACACGTCGCTCAAGTTGGAAGGCAATACCCTCAGCTACAAGCTGCGCGTCGCTATCGGCTTTACGAGCCTCCACGATGCTCAGGTTAACGTCGCGCTGAACAAGGTTCTTGAGCTCCTTACGGAGATCTTCGATATCCTTACCCTTCTTTCCGATAACGAGCCCTGGCTTCGCGGTGTAGATATTTACTTTGACGCGCGCAGCGGCACGCTCTATCTCTACGCGAGAGATACCAGCGGCCTGAAGCTTGTTGCGGACGAATTTACGGATCTTAACGTCCTCGCCGATGTAACGAGCGAACTCCTTACCAGCGAACCACTTCGACTGCCAACCCTCTATAATACCAAGTCGCAGACCTTTTGGATTAACTTTTTGTCCCATATCAGACTTCCTTTACCTAAATCTTACTTCTCACCGAGAACGATAGTCATGTGAGAGGACCGCTTACGAATCGGGGTCGCCCGACCGTGAGCAGCTGGCATGAAACGCTTAAGGGTCTGTCCCTCATCTACCCATCCATCTGTTACCCACAACCTGTCAACGTCAGCTCGAGCGTGCTCACGAGCATTGGCGACAGCCGACTGGAGCAACTTGTGCGCGAACTTAGCGCCCTTCTTATTGGAGAACTGAAGTATCTGAAGTGCCGGCTCAACTTGCTTTCCACGGATCAGATCGATCACGAGACGAGCCTTACGAGGCGACATCCGAATCTGCTTTAACGTTGCCCGAGTTACTTCCTCGCGCGCCGCTGTTTGCTTTTGTGCTTTCTTAGTCATATAGCAACCCTTACTTCCTGTATCCCTCTCCTAGCGCACTTATTAGGACGCCTTAGCGGAGTGTCCGTGGTATGTTCTCGTTGCGGAGAACTCACCCAACTTGTGACCAACCATATTCTCCGTAACGAATACAGCGTTGAACTTGCGGCCGTTATGCACCGCGAAGGTCAAACCGATCATGTCTGGAGTAATCGTCGAACGACGAGACCAGGTCTTGATCGGGCCTTTGTGCGCTCCCGACTTAGACCTCTCGATCCACTTCAACAAGCTTTTATCTATGAACGGTCCTTTCTTAATCGAACGAGCCATGAGTGCCCCCTAAAACTACTTACTACGTCGTCGTACAATAAACTTCTGAGTGCGCTTGTTCTTTCGAGTCCGAAGACCCTTTGCCAAGAGACCCTTAGGCGAACAAGGATGACGACCTCCGGCCGACTTACCTTCTCCTCCTCCCATTGGGTGATCCACTGGATTCTTCGTAACTCCTCGGTTGTGAGGACGACGATTAAGCCATCGGCTACGTCCAGCCTTACCGATCATCACGTTTTGGTGATCAGGGTTACTGACGGAACCGATTGAAGCGTAGCATTCAAGAGAAACCTTACGGGTCTCACCTGAAGGGAGCTTCACGGTCGCGTACTCACCTTCCTTCGCCACAAGCTGAGCGGCTGAACCAGCAGAACGCACAAGCTGCGCTCCGCCTTTGATCTTTAGCTCGATGTTGTGAATGTTCTCTCCGAGCGGAACAGCGCGAAGAGGCAACGCGTTACCTGGCTTGATCTCGGCGTCCGGCCCTGCACTAATCACCTGTCCAACCGCCAATCCTTGCGGAGCTAGAATATAACGCTTCTCCCCGTCTGAGTATACTACCAGGGCGATCCGAGCTGACCGGTTTGGATCGTACTCAATCGTCTTAACCGTAGCCTTGATTCCGACTTTATCACGAGCAAAATCGACGAGACGGTACCGGCGCTTGTGTCCACCACCCTTGTTGATATTGGTGTTTCGTCCGTAGTTGTTACGACCACCGGTCTTGGTGTACTTCGCAAGCAACCCCTTCTCGGGTCGGTCCGTTGTGAGCTCCGAGAAGTCGGAGACCGTCAGGTAACGACGAGTCGGTGTGAATGGTTTAAAATTCCTAAGAGCCATTTCCTACCTCAATCTGATTATAAGCCCTCAACAAGGTCGATCTTGCTTCCCTCAACGAGGGTTACGTACGCCTTCTTGAACCCAGCTCTCTTTCCAAGTCCTTTAGCGGTGCGCTTTGTCTTCCCGATAAATCGGCAAGTTCTTACGCCCTCTACCTTCACGGAGAACACTCGCTCGATAGCGCCACGGATCTCTTCCTTGGAAGCTCGTGGATCAACCTTGAACGAAAAGGTTCGTCCTCCAACGCCAACGGAAGCGCTCTTCTCAGTGATAACTGGGGAGAGCAAGATACCGTAGTCGCTAACCTTTGCCTGTGCAGTAGCTACCATTTTCTTAGCCATACGTCCTTCCTACTGAAACTACTCAGCCGCCTTGCCCACACGAGCCTCAAGCTCGTTTAGAGATGCACTGACACATACTACCTTATTCGAGTTGATAAGGTCGTATACGTTAACGCCAGCCACTGGAACCACCGTCACGCGTGGGATGTTCCGGAAGCTTAACACGAATTTGTTACGCTCCTCAGTCGCCTCGTTTGGAACGATAACCATTACCTTTTCACCAGCGACGCCGAGCGTCTCAAGAAAAGCCGCCGCGTCCTTGGTCTTTCCCGTTACGCCTGACATCCCCTCAACAACGAGAATGCTATCTTGGCCAACCTTTACAGCGAAAGCCGAAGTGAGAGCGCCTTTCTTCATCTTCTTTGAAAGCCGGAAGTCGTACTTACGGGGTGTTGGTCCGTGAACAACAGCACCACCCACCATCAAAGGCGATACGGTGCTACCTGCTCGTGCGTTACCAGTCCCCTTCTGCTTGAATGGCTTCTTAGCACCACCCTTAATCTCGCTCCGAGTAAGAACATCGTGCGTTCCTGCGCGACGCTTAGCACGCTGCCAACGGATCGCAGAGTGAACAAGCTCAGATTTAACAACTGGCGAAACGATCGCGGCTGGAAGAGCGACAGAGCCCTTTTCCTTGCCGGATGCGTCATACAACTTTGTGCTTAATACTTCTGAAGTCATAGTTTACCTCCGCGTCTCTTACTGCTTCTTAGCCTTGCGGATTACAACGAGGCTACCGCGAGCGCCTGGAATTCCACCCCTCACAAGAAGGATGTTCTCCTCAGCGCGAACACCAACCACCTGGAGGTTTTGAACAGTAACGTTTTCACCACCCATTCGTCCTGGCATGCGCTGATTCTTGAAGATTCGTCCTGGGAACTTACGGCATCCGACGGCTCCTACGTGACGTCGTACTTCGTGCGTACCACGGGTCATTGGCTGGCCCTTCATGTGATGGCGACGAACTACGCCCTGGAAACCGCGACCGATAGAAACACCGGAAACGTCAACGACCTCCCCATCCTTGAAGACGTCGCCAACCTTAATCTCCTTACCAACCTCGCCCCAGCCAAGTCCCTGTACATCGCAGCGAACCTCCTTCACGTGGTAGAAAGAGCCCTGCGCCGCTTTCTTGAACTGTCCAGCCTCCGCCATTGTGCAGCGTTGAGCCTTCTTGGGCTCGAAACCGAACTGCACAGCGTTGTAGCCGTGGCTCTCCTGCCCTCGAACATCGAGAACATAACATGGCCCGGCCTGAATGATGGTGACTGGGATGCTCGCACCTTCTGGTGTGAACACCTGCGTCATGCCCAACTTCTTTCCTAAAAGCCCTTCTGGGAAGTGTTTTGAAGTACTCATGAAGAGGTCCTCTCGATAAAAACTGCCTATCGCTTACTGAAGCTTAATCTCAACGTCGATTCCCGTTGAGAGCTCAAGCTTGCCCAACTCATCGATGGTCTGCTGAGTTGGCTCCAAAATGTCCAATAACCGCTTATGCGTACGGATCTCGAACTGCTCACGCGACTTCTTATCGATGAAGGGTGACCGATTAACCGTAAACTTCACAATACGAGTCGGAAGTGGAATCGGGCCTGCTACACGCCCACCGGTACGGCGTACTGTCTGTACGATCTCTCCTACAGCTGAGTCCAACAGCTTATGGTCGTAACCCTTAAGTCGAATTCTAATTAACTGCCCGCCAATCATGGCTCAATCCTTTACTTTCAAGTTTAGAAACTTTTTCGCGTTAACAACCTTGGTCCAAACCTTTCTGAAGAGGACGGTGGGGCATCTTTGAGGCCCCACCGCCCCTTTTGAGTTATGTAAGATCTGAGGACTACTCAGTGATCTCAGTAACAACTCCAGAGCCTACCGTCTTACCACCCTCGCGAATAGCGAAACGGAGAGTCTTCTCGATACCTATTGGCTGGTAGAGCTCAACATCAACGTTGATGTGGTCACCAGGCATAGCCATCTCAACGCCCTCTGGGAGCTTGATTGATCCAGTTACGTCAGTTGTTCTGAAAAAGAACTGAGGACGGTATCCAGAGAAGAATGGCTTATGACGTCCACCCTCTTCCTTTTTGAGGATGTATGCCTCTGCCTTGAACTTCTTGTGCGGCTTAACAGAACCAGGAACGCAGAGAATCTGTCCACGCTCCACATCGTCACGCTTGAGACCACGAAGGAGACATCCAACGTTGTCACCAGCGTGTCCCTCGTCGAGGAGCTTCTTGAACATCTCAACGCCGGTTACGACGGTCTTGGTGGTATCGCGAAGGCCGACGATCTCAACTTCTTCACCAACCTTGATCTTACCACGCTCGATACGACCTGTTGCCACAGTTCCACGACCAGCAATCGAGAACACGTCCTCAACTGGCATGAGGAATGGCTTATCGATATCACGCTGAGGGACTGGAATGTACTCGTCGATGGTAGCGAGGAGCTTGTCGAAAGCTCCTACTCCGATATCAGAAGCCTCACCCTGAAGCGCCTTAAGAGCAGAACCACGAACTACTGGGGTATCGGCTCCTGGATAGTCATACTCAGAGAGGAGGTCACGAACTTCCATCTCAACGAGGTCGAGAAGCTCAGGATCATCAACAGTATCTACCTTGTTAAGGAAGACCACGATCTTTGGAACTCCAACCTGCCGAGCGAGGAGGATGTGCTCGCGGGTTTGTGGCATAGGTCCATCAGAAGCGCTCACTACGAGGATAGCTCCGTCCATCTGAGCTGCTCCCGTAATCATGTTCTTAACGTAGTCAGCGTGGCCCGGGCAGTCTACGTGAGCGTAGTGGCGGGTTGCTGTTTCGTACTCTACGTGAGCTGATGCGATCGTTACAGTCTTGCTGTCGTCACGAACTGTTCCGCCCTTCGCAATATCCTTGTAGGACTTCACAGTAGCGAGACCCTTAGCAGCTTGTACGGATACAAGAGCAGCTGTTGTCGTCGTCTTACCGTGGTCTACGTGACCGATCGTTCCGACGTTCACGTGAGCTTTGGTTCTATCAAACTTCTTATTTGACATGATTATCTCCGGTTAAGTTAAACAAGACACCAATACATTACTTCTTAGCTACGCTCTCCGCGACGTGTTGCGGCACGGCTGCGTAGTGGTGGTACTCCATAGTGAAGGTGGCTCGCCCTTGTGAGTTTGAACGAAGGTCCGTTGAGTAGCCGAACATCTCGGCCAGCGGTACCTCACACTTCACCGTCTGAGCACCCGCTCTCGGCTCCATGCCGAGAATACGTGCACGTCGTCGGTTCAGGTCACCTACGATATTGCTGACGAAATCGTCGGGACATACAACCTCCACGGACATCACTGGCTCAAGGAGTTGAATCTTCGCCTTCTGGCAAGCTTCCTTAACGCACATGGAGCCCGCGATCTTGAACGCGA
This sequence comes from Pseudomonadota bacterium, assembly GCA_039799965.1. Taxonomy (GTDB): domain Bacteria; phylum Bdellovibrionota_C; class UBA2361; order UBA2361; family OMII01; genus OMII01. The sequence continues at coordinate 6,098 of JBDLRS010000016.1, read as the reverse complement.
TTTCACTCGAGTCAACTTCGTGGAAGCTTCCGTAGTAGAGCGTCACTCGGAGATCGATTACGGGGAATCCTGCTAGGATGCCACCTTCGAGGGCGCCTTCGACGCCATCCTCGACAGCCGGGATGAACTCTTTCGGGATAATACCTCCCTTAATCTCATCAACAAATTCAAATCCAGAGCCGGGCTCAAGCGGCTCAACCTTGAGCAATACGTGCCCAAACTGTCCACGACCACCGGTCTGCTTAGCGTACTTAACTTCAGCCTCTGCCTTATTGAGGATGGTCTCACGGTACGCTACCTGTGGCTTACCTACCGTCGTATCGACACCGAATTCTCGGAAGAGGCGTTGCTTGATGATGTCGAGGTGGAGCTCTCCCATTCCTGAGATGAGGGTCTGGCCCGACTCCTTATCAACGCTAACCTTGAGGGATGGATCCTCTTTCGCGAGCTTCATGAGGGAGAGTCCCATTTTTTGCTCGTCAGCCTTGGTCTTTGGCTCGATGGCGATGCTGATCACTGGTGCCGGAGCGTGAATCGACTCAAGCACGATCGGCTTATCAACGTCACAGAGGGTATCTCCGGTGATGGTCTCCTTGAGACCTACAGCCGCGCCGATATCTCCTGCCAAAACCTCAGAAACTTCCTCTCGCTTGTCCGCGTGCATACGAACTACACGTCCGATTCGCTCTTTCTTGTCGCGAGTTGAGTTGAGAACTGTGGAACCAGCGGATACCGTACCCGAATACACGCGGAAGAACGTAAGAACTCCTACGTATGGGTCAGTGACGATCTTGAATGCGAGAGCAGCCATCGGAGCGTCTGCGTCAGCTTGACGCTCTATCTCAACAGGCTCCTTGCTGTTTGGATCTGTACCCTTAACAGCCGGGATGTCGAGGGGGCTTGGGAGATAATCGATAACAGCGTCAAGAAGAGGCTGAACACCCTTGTTCTTGAACGCGCTTCCGCAGATCACCGGGAAGTGCTCCATCTTGAGCGTTCCTTTACGGATACCAGCCTTGACCTCCTCAAGAGAGAGCTCCTCTCCAGCGAGGTACTTCTCCATGAGCTTATCATCCACTTCGCAGATGCACTCAAGGAGATATTCACGTGCTTTAGCGGCATCGGCCTTCATCTCTTCTGGGATATCAGTAACCTCGAACTTAGCACCCTTGGTCTCATCCTTGTAAAGGATCGCCTTCATCTCAACGAGATCAACAACACCGAGGAAATCGCTCTCAGCGCCGATAGGGAGCTGAATTGGGAGCGCCTTAGCGCCAAGGCGCTCACGGATAGAAGCTACGCACTTCTCGAAGCTCGCGCCCATACGGTCCATCTTATTAATGAAGCAGAAACGGGGAACGCTGAACTTATTAGCTTGACGCCATACGGTCTCAGACTGTGGCTCTACTCCGCTCACCGCATCGAATACAGCTACTGCGCCGTCGAGTACGCGAAGTGAACGCTCCACCTCGATGGTGAAGTCTACGTGGCCTGGCGTATCGATTACGTTTACCTGATGCTCAGAGAGATCTCCGTTCGAGCCGCTCCACTTGCATGTCGTAGCAGCGGAGGTAATGGTGATTCCACGCTCCTGCTCCAGCTCCATGTAATCCATGGTAGCTGCGCCCTCATGCACCTCACCGATCTTGTAGGTGATACCGGTGTAGAAAAGGATACGCTCTGTGGTCGTGGTCTTACCAGCATCGATGTGCGCCATGATGCCGATGTTACGAACCTTATGTAAATCTCTCTTAGCCACGGTCTACATTCTCCTGGACAAACCTGTGTTGAACTACCACCTAAAGTGAGCAAATGCCTTGTTGGCATCGGCCATACGGTGTGTATCTTCCCTCTTCTTAACGGCGGCGCCACGACCGTTGATAGCATCGAGAAGCTCGTTGGCGAGACGCTCTGAAAGGCTGCGTTCGGAACGGCCGTTTGCGGCCTCTTTTAACCAACGGAGAGCAAGCGACTGTCCACGCTCGCTGCGAACCTCAGTAGGAACTTGATAGTTCGCCCCCCCAACTCGTCGAGAACGAACCTCAACAACTGGCTTAATGTTGCTAAGAGCCTTGTGGAAGGTCTCAACAGCATCAGCACCGGTCTTCTTGGAGATTGCGTCGAGCGCTCCGTAAAGAGCTCGCTCAGCTACGCCCTTCTTTCCGCTGTCCATGATGACGTTGATGGCCTTGCCTACAACAACATCTCCGTAGCGTGGGTCCGGGAGAACAATTCGCTTAAAATCGCGCTTCTTTCGTGACATAGCATCCTCTATTCAAAAACTTATTTAGGTCTCTTAGCACCGTACTTTGAGCGGCTCTGCTTGCGGTCTGCAACGCCATGAGCCTCTAACTTGCCTCGGATGATGTGGTAACGAACACCTGGAAGGTCCTTAACACGGCCTCCACGAATCAGTACTACTGAGTGCTCTTGAAGGTTGTGCCCGACCCCTGGGATGTAGCTGGTAACTTCCATTCCTGTCGTGAGGCGAACACGGGCTACCTTACGAAGAGCTGAGTTCGGCTTCTTCGGAGTCTGTGTGTACACACGTGTGCACACGCCCCGCTTTTGGGGACAACGAACAAGCGCTGGAGACTTGCTCTTGGTAACTTTCTGGCGACGTCGGTTGCGTACTAACTGATTTATCGTTGGCATCTCTAGCCTAGCCTCTTACTCGATCGATTTTCCCAAACGGCCTCTTCTTGGCGTGCTGGGGACCTATATTTTGCTCACCTCTAACCCCTGGCGTAGTCCACACTGATACGGACCACCCCCAAAGAGAGGCGCCGTGATTACCACATCCGGCGTGTAATTCAAAGAGGCCCAGCCGTAAAACAGCTTACCTTTGTTGAATAAAAATCTCCCGTTTCTCCTACGGAGTCGGGCGACGCGCCTTTAACCTGGCTTTCTTGGCTTTTTCCCGGACAGAATGGATATACCTAGAGGCAGCCATTTGGTGTGGCTGCTGGAAAAGTCGAAGGTCATCAACTTCTAAGGATTCGTCCTTTCTGACAACTCTTTTGCGTAGATGGTACCACCGGGAACCGGCATTGCATCCCCCGCAACTCCCTTAGATCGTTAGATCACGGGGAATGCGATTATCTCTCCCGGATCATACTCCCCTCGAAAAGGGCGATATCCCAAAGAAAACTGCAAAAACTCGTTGCTAGAGGTAAGTATCATGGGGCGAACAGTGAGTCAACAAACGGTGCCGCGGCGGGCGGGCGGCAGAGTCGCCGGATTCGCCCCAGGAAAGCCCCATGCCTCAATACGATTCAGATAACCGCAAGACTCCGCACCGCCGCGACGTTGAGCGCCTCGTGAAAATCCCCCTCCGAGGCCCCACCTTTACCGCCAAACGCTGCGGTCGCCTTCGAATAGTCGGATGAGAATCAGGGGGTCTGTCCAGGTGCGCAACGAGGAGAGGGACAAGGCTTAAAGGCTTAGTAGTCTGCTCGAACTCCGCTTGAAACATACCTGTCTACGCACATGGTCCGAGTCTCATCCTCGCACGGAGCTCGTCATCAGTAAGGGCTTCGAGAGAAAGCACTGCTTGATAGGGATCTCCAGAAAGTCCTACCGCTTGAGCGACCGCAGGCTCAGTCTTCATTCCCGATCGCTTCAGCCCCCGAATAGCTTCGCGCCACCGCGCTCCACCACACGAGAGCACTCGATCGATCTGAATCAGATGGCGAAACGCATTCTGTCGCGCGACGGGAAGGCGCTGCCCGAACACCTCGTACTCCCATTCACCAAAGAAAAACTGGGCGACCACCGCGGGCTCCTTGCTTGCCGAACGATGCACCCCGAAGCCCCAAAACGAGCCAAACGCGGAGGTCAAGAACGTGGCGAACAATTCCAGATCACGGACCTCACAAATGATGTCGAGGTCGCTCGATTCAATGTCGATGTCGAGACACACCGTACTAACTAAGACAGCATCGAATGAGCGCAGCCGCTCAAGGACTCCCGACGCTTGCAGATTGGCGAACGCGCTTCGTTGACGTTCGGTGCCATCTTGCAAATATGAAATGTCACGCCACGCTCTCTGTGTCCTCATGTGTCCCCATCACACTCAGAAGAGAGGCAAAACAACCACATATCAACTCTTTAGACCATCATATTATGAAAAAAGGGCTAACACACCCCAAAGTCACGTGCTAGAGTGCCGCCTGCCAGAGAGCGATACTCGAGCTCTCTCGCTACTTATGTCTTTTCACAGACGGACCCTCTCTCTCCACTTCTTTGGGGAATAGCCGGAAGGTCCGAGATAGCCGATAGGCGCAGCGCTTCATAGCTGAGCCATGCGACGAGCGATCATCCCTGGCAGGAAGCTTACTGAAGACCGATGTTATCCAACTGCACGTCTTGTTCAACGTTTCGTCCCCTCCGCGTTGCGGAGCCCGGCTATTGATTACAGCACATTCAAGGGCGGACGCTTTGCGGCGCCAAGTCTGATTCGAAGGGCGATTGAAAGCCCTGTAGGATATTTTGCTTCCATGGATATCATATGAGCTCTTTAACAGCAGGTGCGGAGGAGCGTTCCCGCAAAAGCACCGAGGCTAACCTTATACAACCAAGCGCGCGCCCCAACCCCGGCTCCACCCTCGATTTGCACGACCCAGAGGCACAGAAGATCTCTCAGCAAGAATCCAGGCCCCGTAGAGCAACCTTCCTTGAAGGAGACGATAGCTTCAAACGGTCTCGTAGCATCTGGCGCCTCGATAATCCACCGCCTATCCTCACCCATCTTTCAGCGCCCAGCGAAACGTTCATCATCCCAAACCCAATCAGAGCCTTGGCCATCGATTTCGACGGCACGATCATGAATATCAGGTACTCTGAAGGGGAGCGCCAACTTGCCTACCGCGCGGCGATCAGGAAGCTAGTCAAAGACGAGCACGATCTAGACCTCACCCATGAGCAGGTTGTCTCATGCCACCGAGCCGGCGTGAACAACCCCGAAGCCAGGATGGCAGAGCTCATTGCTCAAGAGTTACTGGAACGCCATGAAGTCCCGGTTACACCCGCCAAACTCTACGCGTATTGGCTCAGGGAGTGCGAAATTCGGCGCACACTTCATGACCTTCGACACGACCGGCCGGTTAGTTCCGCGCTCGTCCCGGGAATGAATGAGCTCATCAAGGCGGCTAAAGACCGAAATATTCCGGTCTCCGTGTGCACCGCAGGGGACAATCAATTCGTCGAGCCCCTCCTGATGCAGACGAAGATCATGCCGAAACTTTATCAGCCCGCCAACGTGTTTATTAACCGCCATGCAGATGTAAATTCAAAACCGTCAGGCGATCCGTATGTCCGCGTGGCAGAACTACTGGGTGTACAACCATCGGAAATGCTCGTCCTTGAGGACACCGCAACCGGTGCCCTCGCCGCTCTGCGCGCTGGGGCTAATGTACTTCTCCAACCCTCGATGGACAGAGAGCAAACCATCCGCAACCTCCTCCACCAGATAAATAAATACCACTCTGATTGGCTGAAGGAACGCCCAGGAGCGGTGACCGTCCTATCGAAAAACAGAGGGTGGTGGCAGGTTCAGTTTCCGACCTAAAAGCGAAGCGGGGGATACTCATGTTCCACCAGCATGCCGGACACTGGAAAATGAGCATTAAACCTAAATTCGGCAGTTGCGGGTCTGAAAATGGCGCATCTGACTACAATCACTTTGTCTTTCGAATGTTCGGTGCTCACCCTGACGGTGCCGCGGTTGCGCCTTTCGAAAAGTTCAAAATACTTCGTGCTTATAGCCATCTGCACCATTTTCATCCTCCTTAACTGCCAAATGTCGGTTAAAGAACTACCGTCATGTGAGATTGCATGTGATACAACCTGCCCATGCTACTCCCCCCGGGCATTCGCCTTTCCCTTGCGATAGCGATCGCCGCGCTGGCGCTTCTCTTCGGTGGCGCGCCCTTGGGACTAGCAGGGTGATGAAAAATGATTTCCTGTTGCGCATTTCGATAGTTTGACTGCAACTTCGTTGGAGCCGCCGAAAAAATCCTCAACGTATCTCAGTGGATACGCCTCCGGTTTTTTCGTCATCTCCGCCTCGTTTCGTCAAAACTCTCGAAATGCTCGCG
>JBDLRS010000015.1:0-74901 GCA_039799965.1 Pseudomonadota bacterium | reverse complement strand
TCGGCAAATAATATCTCGGATAGCTCGCTCACGTATCATTCTATGACACGTATTCATTCAAATAGATATACCTAAAATGCTGTGATGAGAGGTAGAACAGGGCCAGGTGAATAGTAACAATTAAATTAGCCTTCTCTCAAGAACGCGATTGTCGCGATCATAATGGCTAGGAGGCACAAAAACCACCCCCAAGTGAAGTGTTTCAGTCTTCCTCTCCTTAACAAGGCCAGATAAGTCTATCACCGCCCGCTTACTAATCAATTGTTCCCGTTCCGGCATGACCATCTCCGACCGCATATCCTATGTGCGCCTCAGCGCACGACACGCCAGGAGATGTCCAGAGTGAACGGTTTGAACATCCCCTCTAACACTCACCAGAAGCGATCCCCGCTGATCAATCCCACCATACAGCCCCGCAACCTGCCGCTCCCCAAGATCAAGTGTGATCTCGGTCTCCCCTTTCACGAAACACGCGGCATCCTCCCATCGGTGCTGAAACCGAGGGAACCCGTCAAATGACACAAAGAGTTCATGCGCGATTCTAAGCTGGTTACTTACCGCGGTGAGCGCATCGGGTACGGATACTACACTACCTGAGAGCTCCTCAATCGACATCGCGTGCGCGACATCATCAGGGGTTCGAGCGAGATTTACGCCGACGCCGACAAGGATGACTCGGGTAGTAGCGAGGTCCTGCACCTCTATCAGGATCCCACCTACCTTGCGGATCGAATCATCTCGAACAACCACGAGATCGTTCGGCCACTTGAGTTGAAGCCGCGCGCCGAATCGCTCAAAGGCATCGACAAGTCCCAGACCAACCACCAGTGAGTATCCACTGAGGGATACCAGAGGCTGTGAGGTTTGAAAGAGAAAGGTCGCCATCATGGCGCCGTGGGTTGAGCTCCACTTCCGTCCCTGTCGCCCCCGTCCGGCGCTCTGAAACAGCGCGCACACAACCCCTGCTCCGTCCTTCAATGATGGGATCCGATCGCGGGCGACATCCATCGTTGAGGTAACCTCATCGTGAATCTCAGCGAAGGTAAATCCGGGGATTACGAGATTCTGCGTCATGGCTCTACATGATCCGCATCGAGATATCGACGTTTGGCGCTTGCGTCGTCAGGGAACCAACAGACGCTGCATCAACGCCAGCCGCATGAATCTTCGCGAGACGATCCTTCGATACCCCACCGGAGACCTCGATCATCGGTGGCTGCGGAGTAGCCTTGACGATCGCTACCGCCTCTTTGAGGAGATCGTCATTAAAGTTATCGAGCATCACGATCGTTGGATTAAAGGTGAGCGCGACTTTGAGCTCATCGAGATTTCGCACCTCAACCTCCCACGGCATATAGAGGGGCTTTTTGGCGACGATATCCGCGAGCGCGCCTTTGATCCCCTGCGGATGCGCGTCGATGTGGTTATTCTTCACAAGCACCATATCACCGAGTGAAAAGCGGTGGTTTGAAGCGCCGCCGATCTTGGTAGCGTACTTATCGAGAAGCCGCCATCCCGGCATCGTCTTGCGGGTATCGAGGATCGTTAGACCCGTTTGCGCCTCACAGAAATTTCTGGTGTAGGTCGCGACACCGCAAAGGCGCTGAAGAAAATTCAGTATCGTTCGCTCAGCGGAGAGGAGGTCGCGTGTGCGTCCGGCGAGCTCCACGAGCATATCGCCGTCACCTGCGATCGCTCCATCGACCGCTTTCTTAGAGACAGAGATGCCCCATCCACCAGCTTTGATAATCTCAGCAACGATATCGACGCCACACACGACCAGCCTCTCTCGGGCGATAACCTTCGCCTTACAGGAATGAGCCTCAGGCACCGTGAGCCGCGCGGTAATGTCACCGAGTGCGAGGTCCTCTTCCAACGCCAGTTCAATCAATTTACGAACAAGGGGTGAATCGAACATACAGACTCCTATCGAGCGATCACCCACTGATAGGATGACCGAGCGAGCACACGCAAGGTTGCTGCGGCTGGAACCGCGAGGAAGATTCCAAGTAATCCGAAGAGCTGTCCACCGGCGAAGAGGGCGAGGATGATAACCAGCGGCGAGAGCCCGACCGATTCGCCCATAATACGGGGGGTTATGAAGGTTCCCTCCAGGGCCTGCACCATGCAGTACACCCCCCATACCCAGAGAAGGTGCGAGAAATCTCCGAAGGTAACGAGCGCCATCAGTGAGCTTAAAATGATTCCGATAAGGAAACCCACGTAGGGAATGATATTGCCAAAACCCGAGATAGCGGCGAGAAGGAGCCAGAGATCCACTCCAACGAGCCCGAGCCCGATCGCGTAGAGTACAAAGAGGATCGTACACACGATCGCCTGCCCACGAACGAAGGCCGACACATAGGTGTCGATCTCTCGAAAGACCGCGACGAACTTGGAGCGCCGGGTGAGCGGCACGAGCCCCACCACCGCCGAGTGGAACTTCGGGAGGTCGAGGGCGAGGTAGTACACAATAAACGGTAGCAGCGCGATATTCACGAGAGCGAGCGCCTTATTGTACCCTTGAAGAAGGGTTCCGCCGATCGTCGCGAAGACCTTCTTAACCCCCTCACCATTCACCTCTGACAAAATCTGCGGAAGGCGTGCCAGGGTATCGGCGAGATCATGCTCCTCATCACTCGGGAGCGGAAGCGCGGCAATAAACTTATCCCAGTACGGCCCCAATCGCTCACGGCCGATCTGGATATAGTGAGTGAGGTTCGCGGTGAGCTTGTGGAACTCATCTATGATCGTCGGCACGGCGGTGACTCCTATCAGCGTGAGAAGTCCAATAAGCACGACACACACTATGGCAAAGCCGAGAGCACGCCCCACCCCCTTTGACTCAAGTTTCGAGAGGATCGGATCGATCGCGTATGCGATGAAATATCCGATCACTAACAGCACGACGAGCTCACGGAGCTGCGCCGCAAGCCAGATAAGGCCGACGACCGCAACCGAGGTCAGGACCCAGAGGGGTGGCAGGAACGACTCTTTGGGTTTCGACATGAATCCTCACGTAAAGGTCAATACAGGCCGGCCAAACAGCTGCTCAACCTCTTCACACAGAGCCTCAGAGGGCCCCACACAGACGGGACTATTCGCTGAATCACGAAGTACTATCGAAACCTCTCCATCGTCGAGCTGCAAACGCACCTTCACGGGACATGAGCCGGTGTACTTGCGGAAGATCGTTTGCACAGCGGGCATCCGCTGCTCTATCTCGTCATTCGCGGTCAACATGAGGCACCCTTGCGTGGCGCTCCTATCCCGCAACTGAATGAGGGACTCCATCGTGTCGATCACCAGCACGCACCGCTCCTCGGTAACATCAGCGCGACCGGAGACCATAACCGGTTCATCCGGTACGATCAGGTGTTGAATCTTACGATAGGTATCTGGCCATACCAGGGAGTCAATCGTTCCAAGCCAATCCTCAAGGGCGAAGCTCGCGTAGCGGTCTCCCTTCTTCGTGTTCTTGAGCTTAAGTGCGGTAATAACACCACCGACCCGCACCTCTTTCGCCTTCTTGGCCTTCACATCAGCGGTTGAGAGCGCGCCCAGACGTTTGAGATCCCACTTGAACTTCTCAAGCGGGTGCCCTGAGATATAGAAACCAAGCGCCTCACGCTCAAAGGAGAGCTTCTGGTTGATGGGCCACTCGGGTACCGATATCGCACGACGCCCCACGACGGGCTTAGGAGTGGCGGGACCGAAGAGGCTCATCTGGTTCGGATCAACATCCTTGCGCGAGGCGTACACCTTGAGGAGATCCTCAAGGCGTTCACTCATCTCACGGCGACTCACCTTCGAGAAGTCGAAGCCCCCGCTCTTAATCATGTTCTCGAATACACGCTTGTTGACGCTATTGAGGTCAACACGCGAGATGAGATCTTCTAAATCTTTGAATGGACCATCCTGTTTGGCGCGAAGAATCGCCTCTACCGCTTTTTGACCAGTTCCCTTGACCGCCTCAAGTCCGAAAAGGATCTTTCCTTGTCGTACAGTGAAGCTCGCCAAGCTCTCGTTGATATTCGGGGGCAACACCGCGATCCCCTGCTTTCTGCACTCATTGAAGTTCTTGAAGGTCTTGTCGGTATCCTCCATGTCGTGCGTCATGAGCGCCGCCATGAATTCCACACCGTAGTGCGCCTTCAAGTACGCGGTCTGGAACGAAACGAGCGCGTACGCGGCGGTGTGACTTCGGTTAAAGCCGTAACGCGCGAAGGTCTCCATCTGCTGGAAGATCTCATCCGCCAATTTAGGCGAAATCCCCTTCTCGACAGCGCCAGTAACGAAGCGAGTCTTCTGCTTCGCCATCTCCTCTGGGTTCTTCTTACCCATCGCCTTACGGAGCAGATCCGCCTCGCCGAGGCTGTATCCGGAGAGTGCCCGCGCGAGCTGCATGATCTGCTCTTGGTAGAGGATTACACCGTAGGTATCCATAAGGATATCCTTCATCAGCGGATGGAGGTACGAGATCGGCTCCCGTCCGTGCTTTCGCTCGATGTAGTGATCCACCATCCCCGCGTCGAGTGGACCGGGTCGGTAGAGCGCCAAGATAGCCACGATATCATCGAAGCAGCTCGGCTTAAGCCGCACCACCATCTCGGTAATGCCGCTCGACTCAAGCTGGAACACACCGGTAGTGTTTCCACCGCACAGAAGTGTGTAGGTTTTCGGATCGTTGAGCGGGAGCGTGTTTAGGTCGATTATAACGCCGCGGCTCTCCTTGATGATCTGACACGCGGTGTGAAGCACCGTGAGGGTCTTAAGACCGAGGAAGTCGAACTTCACAAGTCCGACCTTCTCAACGTAGGTCATCGAGTACTGCGTAACGTCGTTGCCGTCCTTATCGACCATCATGGGGAGGAGTTCGTCGAGCGGACGGTCTCCGATTACCACTCCGGCAGCATGCGTTGAGGTGTGCCGGGTAAGCCCCTCAAGCTTCTGCGCCAGCTCAATCAGCTCGCGCCCCTCTCCTGCCGCGTACTCGGCGAGCCTCGGCTCCATCTTAAGCGCTTCAGAGATCGGATAATCGAATCCCTGTCGGGGAGCTGGAACGAGCTGCGCGATACGATCGGTTTCAGCGTAGCTCATGCCCAACGCGCGACCAACATCCTTAATAGCCGCCTTCGCTTTGAGCGTTCCGAAGGTCGCGATCTGCGAAACCTTCTCCTTACCGTACTTCTCGATCACATACTTGATGACGTGCTCACGCCCGTGAATACAGAAGTCCACGTCGATATCAGGCATACTGATACGCTCTGGATTGAGGAATCGCTCAAAGAACAATTTGTTCGAGATCGGATCAACCTCAGTGATCCGCATGGCGTACGCGACGAGCGAGCCCGCTACCGAACCTCGGCCCGGCCCCACAGGGATGCCGTGATCTTTCGCCCATACGATGAAGTCCGCCACCACGAGGAAGTACCCAGCGAATCCCATCTTACCGATCAGCGAGATCTCCTCCTCTAATCGATCGAGGTACTGCTGCTTCATCGCCGGGCCCCACCCTGGAAGCGCCGCGAGCGCCTCCTCTCGGCTCGTTAATCCCTCTCGAGCCATCTCGGCCATGATATCGATGAGTGGCCGCTCGTCGGCGCACTCATACTTCGGCATATAGTAGGTCTTTGACTCAAGCGAGAGATCGCATTGTGACGCGAGCAACGCTGAATTGCGAATACCCTCGGCGCACCGATCGTTGTTATCGAACTCTGCGAGCATCTCCATCTCGGTTTTCAAGTGAAGGGTTATGCCCTCGTGGCGGAGACGGTCAGGGTCGAGGGTGGTTTTCCCAGTGGAGATACACATAAGCACTTCTTGCGCGAAGTGGTCGTCCTTGTTGAGGTAGTGACAATCTGTTGTAGCCACGAGCGGCACTCCCATACTTTGGGCGAGGTCCATGATAGCGTTGTTGTGCTTTCGCTGATCATCGATCGGATGTGGCTGAAGCTCGAGGTAGTATCGGTCCTTGAAGGTCTTAGCGTAGAACTCAACGAGATCCTTCGCCCCTTTGTAGTCATCCCCCATGGTGGCCTGGGCCACTTCACCAGCGAGACATCCGCTCAGGACGATCAACCCCTCTGAGTACCGCTCAAGGAGTTCATGATCCACACGGGGCTTGAAGTAGAAGCCTTCCTTGTACGCTAAGCTCGAGAGCTTGCAGAGGTTGTGGTAGCCGGTCTTGTTAGCTGCGAGCACCGTTAAGTGACACGTTCCAGCGCCACCCTGCGCGCGCATCTTTCGCTCATGCCGAGAGCCGGGGGTCACGTAGAGCTCGCATCCGATGATCGGTTTAATGCCACACTTCTTGGCCTCGTAGAAGAACTCGACCGCACCGTGCATATTGCCGTGGTCGGTCATCGCGATAGCTGGCTGACCGAGCTGGGCGGCGTGCGCGATAACCTCCTTGAGCTTATTAGCCCCATCGAGGAGGCTGTATTGGGTGTGAAGATGGAGGTGAACGAACTGCGACACGTCGCCCCAAAAAGAGAGAAAAAGACAGTGTTAATCGGCCTCCAATCCTACCCCCTCCGGAGGCAAGCCTCAAGCATAAGAAATTGAAATGGGGAGGGTTTTTGGCACCTCTTTGAGCCCTCCCAGGCACCATGTCGCACCCTACACCGCAACCTTCGCCCACCCCGGCACCAACTCATCTCCTGCCACACGGACGATCTCAGATTCCCGATAGAAGCGCTCCAACGACTGCAGTAACTTGATATCAGCCTCGTTTCCCTCCTGCACCGCGCTCTCCTTTGAGCGGACAAGCTCTGCCATCATATCGGAGAGCTTGGGGTGGAAATTATCAGGGTCGGTAGGATTTCGAATCGACTTCACGAGCTGAAGCTTCCCACCGTAACGATAGGTCGCGTACTGCCGCAGAAGATCCGCCGACCGGGTGTCTGAGGGGCTAAGATTCGCGTTCGCGAGCTGGTATCGCACCCATAATTTCTTAGCGTCCGGATTGGTGGTACCCGCGAGGATCTCTTTCTTGCCCTCTCGAAGCGCTCGGTAGTAGACATCCTGGGCGTCGAAATCGAGGCGGTAGATATCCTGCTCGATGTCAGCCTCACTCTTTTCAAAGTAGTTTGAGAGGGTAATCTTCTTGAATTGGGCCAACGCCTTTCGAGCGAGCTGCTGCACCTCCGGTGTTGTTACGGCCCTTCCTGTCGTGAAGAAGGAGTGCTTCATAGGCTGCCGCCACGAGATAGATTTCGGCGAGGGATCCTCAGCGTATCGCTCCAGATTAACCCACAGAGAGGCCCGCTTGTTTTCATCTAAAAGGCACATCGGGACCTTGCGATTATAAACTCCCTCAAGAAGATCGTAATTCGGCTCCTCTATCTCATACACCGAGCCGCTCCGAACGGTTGAGTGGAGCGACACGCCCTCGTAGGCCTCGTAGGTACGCACATCAACGTTACAGCGGTCCTTTAGCCACGCGGCGAGCTTGATTGTGAGCAGCACATCCTCCCGCGATTCGTGCGCCTGCACCCCTTCGAGGAGTCCGAGGGCGTGGGTGACGGTCTGCATCGAGAGCGAGAGCCGCTTCTCGCCCGTGCACTGCGCGCGCACCTTCTCACGAAACTCAGAGTTCGTGAGATACGCTTTGTGCACCGCGTGAAGGAGATCTCGCGAAGAGAGAAGCCCTTTGAAGTAGGGATTAAACCCATTTCGAATGAAGCTCGTGCGAAGGTAGTTCAGGTCGAATCGTGAGGAGTTATATCCCACGAACGCTATCGCGCCCTGCGCGGTCTTGATGCACGAAGAGAGGAAGTGCTCAATCTTTTTCATCGCTTGAGGTTCGGTATCGGTCGCGCGCCTTTGGTGTTCAAGAACATCGGTTCTGTTCGCGAGGATCGCGCCAGGCTCGGGTAGTTGAAGCCGATTGAGCTTAACGAGTCCTGAAAGCTCCCTAATTGGCTTTAACTCATCATCAACGAGGATACATGAGTAGTTGAGGATCTGACCGACGGTGTTTTTGGTCGTGGTTTCGAGGTCGTAGAAGACGGCGTACATGAGCCTGAGCGTACACCAAAAACAAAGAGGGAACACGTGGAAACATCCACGCGCTCCCTCGCTGTCGGGCATATCAGAGAGGCCCGACAATCTTACTTGGTCAGTCGAGCACGGAGTTCGGAGAGGATCGCCTTCTGCTCGATAGCGTGGTGCTTCGAGGAGCCGGTTGCGGTCGCGGCGGACGCTGGTCGCCCGATATACACCGGATCGAATGCGAGCGTCTCTCGCAAGAGCGGCGCGATGTAGCTCCATGCGCCCATATTTTGAGGCTCCTCCTGTACCCAGAACGCGTTCTTAGCGCCGGTCTCCTTGAGGATCCGAGCGACCTCAGCTTGCGGGAATGGATAGAGCTCCTCAACACGAATTAATCGGGCCGAAACTTTATCAGCACCCTGAAGGGCGGACTCAAGATCGTGTGCCACCTTGCCCGTCATAAACACAAGATTCTTGCAGGATTTTTTACCAGAGAGATCGGTCTCCAGCACAGGCTTGAACGTTCCGTTGATCATCTCCTTGAGCGAACTCATCGCCGCTTGCAACCGAAGAAGGCTTTTCGGAGTCATAATGATAAGTGGACGCTTGATCTCCGAGAGACCGTGTCGTCGCAAGAGGTGGAAGTGCTGCGCCGCTGTCGACGGGTAGCACACTCGCATATTCCCCTCTGCGCACATCTGAAGGTATCGCTCTAAGCGGGCACTGGAGTGCTCTGGCCCCTGTCCCTCGTAGCCGTGAGGAAGCATCATGACCACACCTGAACGTTGTCCCCACTTCGATTCAGAGCTCGAGATGAACTGATCGATAATGACCTGAGCGCCGTTGGCGAAATCGCCAAACTGCGCCTCCCACATCACCAGGGAGTCGCGATTAGTCGCCGAATACCCGAACTCAAAACCGAGAACTGATGCCTCAGAGAGCGAGCTGTTATACACTTCAAATACGCCGTGAGCCCCTTCACGTTTAACAAGATCGACGAGTGGACTGAAGGTGCCGCGAGCCTCGTTGTCATCAAGGACGAGGTGCCGATGACTGAACGTTCCGCGGCAACAGTCCTGTCCGCTCAAACGAACGGAGTGACCTTCAAGCACAAGCGATCCGAAGGCGAGCGCTTCCGCGACGCCCCATTCGATCCCCTCTCCCGCCTCAACGGTTTCTACACGCTTCTCGATAATCTTTTGTAGCTTCGGATGAGGCTTAAAACCTTCCGGCCATTGCGTCAGCGCTCGCGCGACCGTGAGAAGGCTCTCCTTCTTGACACCGGTATCTTGAACGGGAACCTCAAGGCGACCGTGAATACAGCACGCTTCCGCGCCAATCGAGCTGGCGACCCCCTCTGACGCGGCCGCGAACTCGCTCTTGTACGCCTCGACCTCGCCGTCAACGTCAGACTGAGAAACAACACCCGCCGCGATCAGACGCTCTGCGTAGTGCTGCCAGATAAGCTTCTTACCCTTTACCTCCGCGTAGGTGGTCGGCTGCGTGAAACTTGGGTCATCTCCCTCATTGTGACCGTGCTTGCGATGACCGATCAGATCAATGATGACATCCTTCCCGAACGCCATACGGTACTCTAACGCCAGTTGAGTTAACCAGCACGCCGCCTCAGGATCTTCCGCGTTAACATGGAATACAGGGCAATCGATCCCCTTCGCCAAATCGGTGCAGTATCGAGTGGAGCGAGACTCATCCGGAGTCGTGGTGAATCCGATCTGGTTATTGATCACGATGTGGAACGTTCCACCCGTGTAGTACCCACCGATGCCGGAATAGTTAATCGTCTCGAACACGATACCTTGGCCGGCGAAAGCCGCGTCCCCGTGCATCGCAAGCGGCAGGTACGCGCCCCGATTATTTCGGTCGTTCTTGTCTTGAAGAGCGCGCACAACTCCCTCAACAACGGGATTAACGAACTCAAGGTGAGATGGATTTGGCACGATCGAGAGCTCAATCTGAGCGCCGTTTGGAGCCCGATTTGCTTCCCATCCGAGGTGGTACTTCACATCGCCAGCGCCCGCGATGGTCGCTACGGTTTTATCCTCGAACTCGGCGAAGATCATCGAAAGTGGCTTACCGATCGAGTTGGCGAGGACGTTCAAGCGACCACGGTGCGCCATACCACACACGATACCCTTTACCCCAATCCGCGCCGCGGAGGTAGCGAGAACCGAGAGCATCGGAATGAGGGTATCGTTACCCTCAAGGGAGAATCGCTTCGTTCCTACATACTTTCGGTGAAGCTCTGACTCGAACATCTCCGCGCGAATGAGATCTCGAAGAACCTGCTTCTTCTCCTGCGCCGAAAATGATGGAGCTTTCCCTTCAATGCGAGCTTGCAACCAACGACGCTCCTCGAACTTGGTAAGATGCGAGAATTCGTAGCCGATAGTTCCGCAGTAGGTCTCTTTCAGAGCCTGCATGAGGTGAGAGCACGATGAATAGGAGCGATCCCCGAAGGAGAAACTGGAGAGGGATACCTGCGAGGCGTCTCGAGTCTCCCCATGATACGAGAGCTGGAGCTCGGGGGCGTTCTCCGGCTTCAGCCCCCCCGCACCGAGCGGGCTCAGATCAGCGGCGGTGTGCCCGTACGCTCGGAAGGCCTCCACGAGCTTCTCTCCAACGGAATTGCTTGAGGTGGCGATACGCCCCCCCTCCGCCACTGCGGCGTGTCCATCCGCCACTGCGGCGTGTCCATTGGTGCGCCCATTCGTATATCCATTACCGAGCCCGTTGTGGTCGAGCGATCCGAAGAAATCGGCCCATACGGGATCAACGAGGGATGGGTCCGTGAGGTAGAGCTGGTAAAGCTCGGCAAGGTAGCCCGCGTTTTCCCCGAATCTGACAAAACTTTCACCGTTCATAACGTATCAAAATAGTAACCGATTGCGGAGGAGATCCTAGCAGAAGCTACGACGTCCTCAAAGTGCCCAGGAGCGCCTGAATTCAGCTTTTGGTTGGAGTAAAGGTCGTTCCCTACAGAGAGAGGTCGGAGAGAGGAGCGCTAAACTTGAGGACTCTAACCACCTAAATCTATTGGTCTTCGTGAAATCGAGTGGGTAGGGTTCGGTGTTATCCCGTCGTGAACGTGCTCGTGCACGTAAACGTGAACGTACCCGCTAATCGTCCTGCGTAGACACCGCCAGGAGCCCCGCCGCGAGAATGGAGTTGAGGTTATGGGCCTCGGAGAGGTTTCCTAACGCCGCGGACCGGATCGCCCCCCTGATCTCCATGGCGAGCACATCGGCGTCCTTGTCGCCGGAGACCGACTTCGACGCGTTAAGAAACGCGAATCCGGTCGCTCGAACTAATTCAATGTTACTTTGGACCAGATCGGCGGCGCTGTTGAGTGATTCGATGTTCTTAATAACCTTCTTTTTAATCTCCTTTACAGCTATTCGAATCTTTGTGAATGCGGCCGATCCGTCATCGTTTTGAGCGGGATCCTCTGGATCGCGGGTGGCCTGTCGAAGGGCCCGATAAAAGTCTTGCGCGGGGAAGAGTTCGCCACTCGACTTCGTTTCTCCGGTCGACAAAATATCAACCCCGGAAAACGATGATACCTGTTTGAAGGCCGCCTCAAGCTCATCAACTCTGGCGGGATCGAGACCACCCTTCTTCAACACCTCGGCCATCTGTTCGGTAGAAAGGAGATCTCTCCCCTTGATAACGGAGCCAACGACGAGCTCCTCATATGCTTGTGAAAGCTCGTCGAATTGACGCTTGTAAACCTTTGCTTTGCTCGGCGGGATATTTCCCTTTCCCGCTTTCTGAACCAGCGCATCAAGTCCGTTAACCACTTTGAGCATATTTTCGGTGTACTCGGAGGCGGTGTTGATGAATGAAATACCGGAGTTCAAAGACTGAATAGCGGCAGCAGCTCCCCGTGCTCCTCGCTGGAGGGTAACTGAGAGCGGCTCATCGGGCTCCTTACGTAATCCGATCTTCGGCTTAGAGCTCGCCGATCCCGAACCGATGTTCGTGATGAAATCACCCGTGATGACGCTGGTAAGTGTTGATATGCCCATAGCCGTACGATGGAGAGACTCGCCTGGTTAGGATGAGGTCCCCGGTGGGAACGCTTCCGACCCCACCCGTCAAAAGAGATAACCGTCTGATATTTCTTGGACCACGTGGCGCTTCGAGGCCCCTCGATCCATGAGCTACCATACGACCCGGGCCATCCACTCCTTCAGGCCCCGCATACCTTGGATGCCGAGTTTATGCCCAACTCCGTCCTCCTCGATGTAGGTAACAGGTAATCCGTACGAGCGTAAACGCTCAACGGCTGCTCGGGCCCTCTCAACGGATAAGACCTCGTCAGCGGTTCCATGCGCAATAAACACGTCAGGAGTTCCCTGAACAAAATCCGACCCGCCAAACTCGGACACAAAACCAGCTAAGATAGCGAGGCCATCGAGGCGAATGACTCCGGTCAGTACCGCCGCCGAGAGCAACACAGAGCCCTGGGAGAAACCAGCGGCGACGACCTTGCTCGGGTGAAGGGAAAAGAGTTCGACATATCGCTCAAGCGCGAAGTGCAGCCGATCGCGAGCGAGCATAATAGCGGGCTCAAGGGGCTTATCACAGGCCATATCCCACCAGCTAAACCCACCAAGAACATCAGGGAGAAAGGCCTGAAACGAGACAACATGAGCGTGTTCTGGAAGTGTTCGATCAAACGCCCACATAACCTGCGCGGATCCTGCGCGACCATGCACTAACACGATCAACGGAGCGGTTGGATCGCCGCACAGCCGATGTATGAAGGTGAGGCCAACGAACTCCTCTTGGATAGTATCCGATTGCTCGCGCATGGGCGGAGCCTAGCGGAATTCGGAGCGAGATAGCAACTACATCAGAGTCGATCTCGTGAAGGAGCGATCTCGCCGTTTCCCCCTGCGCTCGGCGAAGCCTCTTTGAGCGGCTTTTTTACCGTGTACCGATCGGAGTGCTCAAGTCCGGTGAGTACGAGGATGTGATGAGGGTTGATGTTCAGAAAGGAACACACAGATTGAAAAGAGAAGATGTAGTCATCCTCTTTACTCAAGAGGTAGTCCTTCGCGCGTCGCGAGAACTCCCCCGGTCTATTCACGTCCGCGATAGCGTTGAGCAAGATTGCTCTCAGAAGGTTCTTTTCCGGAGTCGCCAACTCGGGCTGCTCATAGTCATCAAAACCGACGTAAATCGCTGTGTTTTTGCCTTCCCTCTTCATATACCCCTTACGATGCTGCAAAGTACTCGCAGGCCTTCGGTTTTATTTCCTCAGGCGTATCAAAAAGTTCGACCAGAAATTGTTGCGACTTGACGACCAGGGGCTAAATCGTCGGTTTCATAAGCACTTACGAACCTTTCCTACCAATTAACGCCCCCCCCTTCCCTCATTTCTTCCACTTAAGGGGTGTTGAGAGACCGCCGATATCTCTCTTTGGGAAACTTCCCGGACTGCCACGGAGGGCATCATGAAGATTAACCGGATTCAACACTCGTTGACCTCAGCGATACGAGAGATATCGCGCTACGCCGCAACTCGTCGGATTACCAGCACCGCCAACCTCTCAAGCGAACAGCATGGGTTCCAACACAATGATTCACCTGAGCGCGCTAAAAGGGACGACGAGGGCAAAGATCGCCCCGTAATCACCGCCGATGGACTTCACGCACAGGTGCGATTGCTCAACATCACAGCGTAACGTGATTACCAGGCCCGACAACGGACCGATGGTGAAAAGTGTAGCGGATGGCTTGCAACACCTTGCTATCGCGCATGAACGGCGCGATACACCTTGAACACACACCGCTCTCCCGCTTGAGAGGAGACCTCTTCAAACCGATCCTCAAAACGGGGAAACCGCGCGTCCCCCTCATGGTGACCCTGCACAAGCGTGAGGTGAAGTTCGTCGCACAGTGGCAACGCCGATGCGTAGAGCTCAGCGCCTCCGATACACCACAGGATCTGCTCTGGCGAGCCGACACGTTTCACTATCTCAAGCGCCTCCTCAAGAGAGCTCACACCGTGCGTCCCCTCCGCGAGATTGAGGGCAGCGGGCGTGCGAGACATCACGATGTTGGTTCGCCCTGGAAGTGGGCGAAATTTGGAAGGTAGAGAATCCCACGTCTTGCGACCCATAAGCACGAAGTGACCAAGGGTCTTCGCCTTGAAGTGTGCGAGATCCTCCGGGAGGTGCCACGGGAGCCCGCCATCTTTGCCGATGACACGTCCCTCATTCATGGCGACGATTGCTGCAATAAGCGGCTTCGACATCCCAACCTACACTGCGATATCGAATTTGATGCGCTCGTGGGGCTCGTATCCCTCAAGCTGGAAGTCCTCATACGTGAACGAAAAGAGATCCGTTACGTTAGGATTGAGCCTCATGGTCGGAAGTGGTCGTGGCTCACGTTCAAGTTGAAGCAGCGCCCCTTCAACGTGATTTGAGTAGATGTGACAATCACCGAAGGTGTGCACGAACTCATACGGCCGCAGTCCTGTGACCTGGGCCACCATCATCAGGAGGAGCGCGTAGCTGGCGATGTTGAACGGAACTCCGAGCATCAGATCCGCTGAGCGTTGGTAGAGCTGCAAGCTCAACTTGTCACTAGCAACATAAAACTGGAAGAGGGTGTGACAGGCGGGGGGCGCAACCTCGGGGAGATCCGCCGGATTGAATGAGATCACCACGATGCGCCGACTTGATGGATTGGCTTTGATAGTCTCAACCGCCCGTTTAATCTGATCTACCTTACCGCGGGGACCTTCCCATGAACGCCACTGTTTTCCGTACACCGGGCCGAGATCGCCGTTGGCGTCAGCCCACTCGTCCCAGATCGTGACGTTGTGGTCCTTGAGATACTTAATATTTGTCTCTCCGTTCAGGAACCAGAGGAGTTCATAGATGATCGATTTGAGGTGAACCTTCTTTGTCGTAACAAGAGGAAACCCCTGCTCAAGATTGAACCTCATTTGCCGTCCGAACACCGAGTAGGTGCCAACGCCGGTACGATCAGGCCGAACGATCGCCCCGTTCTTTTCTTCACCAGCTTCCGGTTTTCCGTTTTCAAGGACGTCTCTGATCAGGTCGAGGTATTGCTTCATAGGTTGACGCGAGGATTAGAATCTTCGTTGACTACTCACCGAAGGTGATAGCCGTGGTAGAGCATAATCGCACTGCCCGCTCCACATCAACGGTGGGTTCCTGACATGCCGAATGTCGACACACGTACATCGTAGCTTTATCCCCGAGAGAACCCCGACTTTCAAGTATTTTCGCATTCTTGGCGCCATTTCTTCCCCATACCACCGTGGTAAAGGGAAGGAACCGCGTCCAAAGCTCCCTAACCTCAGCGGGCGGACTCTCCCCACGTGTCGGGGAGAGCACAGAACAGGTCGCGGCGCCTGCCATACGCACCATGACACCGTTGAGGGTTGACATATAGACCATTGGAAGTGAGGAGGCCTCCTGCGGCATCCCCTGCTCAAGGAGTTGCGCGCGATAGGCGAAGGATGGATCGCCGGTAACCTCCGCGAGAACAAGGAGGTTCGAGAGGGAGATTCCGTTCGGCGAAGGGGCGGCGCCATCCACCCACTCGGTCATGTGAACGATAAGGCCGGGGGCAGCCGAGCTCACATACGCCCGCCGCTCTCCACTCCAGAGATACCTGTCCTGCTCACGCTGAAGGGCGGCTGCTCGCTCTATCCACGCGGCGTCACCCGTAGACTCGAAGAGCGCTCGATACGCCTCAATGAGATATGCATAATCCTCAAGAAGAGCAGGTATCCCAGCCTGCCCGCCGCAGTATCGCCGCTGGAGGCGCCCATCAATAACCAGCGCACGCTCTATGAATGTGGCCGCCCTCAGCGCGGAATCAAGAAACTCCTGTCGTCCAAGCACCTGATAGCCACGACACAGCGCCGTTATCGCGAGCCCGTTCCATCCCGTCAAAATCTTTTCATCACGATGTGGTCGAGGACGCTTCGCGCGAGCCTCAAGCAACAGTCGCCGAGCGTCCCGAATCTCTTGAGATTCACTCTCTCGCCACGCTTCATTCGATGGAACCACCAGCGCCGAGCGACCGTGCTCAAAGTTCCCCTCAAGGGTAACCGAGTAGAGCGCGCAGAACCGCTCGGCCATCGCCGGTGGAAGAGCTGCTCGAACCTCCTCTTGCGTCCATGAATAGTATTCTCCCTCGCGGTTTACCTCCCCAGCGTCCTCCGCGGCGAAGAATCCGCCCTCCGGCGCCGTCATATCACGGACGATGTACTCCAGGGTGCGCTCCGCGACCATGCAGTACAGCGGCTCCCCCGTCACCCGGTAGGCGTCGAGATAGAGCGGCGCCAGAAGCCCGTTATCGTACAGCATCTTTTCGAAGTGCGGGATCTTCCACTCACCGTCGACCGAGTAGCGATGAAAACCTCCCCCAAGCTGATCGTAGAAACCGCCCCGTGCCATTCCTGAGAGGGTCGTTGTGACCGCTTCAAGCGCGGCCGCGTTCGGACGAACGGCGTGCGCTCTGAGAAGAAATGCCAGCGATTGGGTCGGCGGAAATTTAGGAGCCTGCCCAAATCCGCCAAACTCACGATCGTAGCGTTTAAAGAGTTGGTGCATCGCGAGACCAAGAACGTTCAGATCAATCGGCGCCTCAGCGAGCTTTGGTTTTCGGGACTCAAGAAATCGGGTCAGCTCCACGCTCGATGTCGTGACCTTGGCACGGTCATTCTTCCATGCGTCGGACATCGCCTGAAGGATGCCCATGAAATTCGCGCGGTAGAAGAACGTGCCACCCCAGAACGGTTGGCGATCCGGCGTTAGGAACACGGACATCGGCCATCCGCCGTGCCCATGAATGCCGATCACCACATCCATGTAGATCTGATCAACGTCGGGTAATTCCTCACGGTCGACCTTGATGCTGACGAAGTTTTCATTCAGGAGTCGAGCGACCTCTTCGTTTTCGAAGGAGTCGTGCTCCATGACGTGACACCAGTAGCACGTGGAATATCCGATCGAGAGGAATGCGGGCTTGTCCTCGGCACGAGCCCTCTCAAACGCCGCGTCCCCCCATGGCTGCCACCATACAGGGTTATCTTTGTGTTGCCGCAAGTACGGGCTGGTCTCTGCTCCAAGCAAATTCTTCGTTGATTCCATATCATCACAAAAGCCGTGACATTCACGACCTTCCCACTATCGTTAACCCGCACCGTGCGAGTCATCGTTGATAAACCCCAGAAAATACGATCTCGTTAAGCACACCAACACGCCGGCTTCCATCTTCAACATCGAGCACAGAGGATGATAGGTGACCTCTCCGGCTAATTCACTTCAGAAACCGGACGCGGCCGGTCGGGAGCAATACACCACATCCGGCCCTACCGACGCGACGAGCGCGTACGATAAGCTCTCTGGCTCTGTAAACACATCGTGGCACAATCGAGCCGCGACATCGTCGTGAACCACGAGGGGAAATCCATCAGCGATCAGAGACTCAAGGGATTCAAAGAGGAGGGCCTCGTTCAGGCTCGTTAAGGGTCGAGAGAACGCGCAGACGATGTCATCACCCTGCAACTCGACAGAAGCCATCTCGACATCGACGAGGGAATTTGTTCCAACGAAGGAATACTTACGCGTAGCGAACATGTCGGGAAACTCTTGCGCGTCCCCCACCTTATCAACCTCCCCTTCGGGAGCTTCAAAGAATGGATAGAGTTGATTCTTCCGAAATAGATAGACACTACCGAACCCCACCCGCCCCGTAGCGATCCGTCCATCCTGAATTGCGACCCCAAGAAGAGACGCCGCCATCCGCCCACCGGCGGAAAGCTTATGCCCGAACGAGTACACTGAGGAGTTTGCGCTACGAAACCCGTCTTCCAGCACCTTCACTACCGAGTCCTCGCCCCTCGTTTGGGGAGGCTTCCCGGCTTGAGCGACATATGAATCCTCAACACCCTTGAGGAAATAATCGATTGCGAGCCGATACGCTACCTGACTGCCAAGACTATCGCGAGCCGCTGACGAGCCCGCAAAGATCATCCGAGAGGGCGTCATCTCCGGATTGAAGGCGACAAACGACGAGACATCGTGAGCCGCCTTATCTCCTCGGTAGAGATGGCAATCGAGCCGAGTTAACGCCATACTATTAATTCTCCACGGCCGTAAAGCATACTGGCCGCCTACTCCATTAAATCGGGCGCTTAGCATGTTAGCAATCAGTATTTACACATTGATTGCAACGCCGAGCGGGACGGGTGGGAGGAAAACATTCGACTCACCCACTCATACGATGCTGAACCGACTTATTTCTTCACATGAAAGGGCAAAGAACCCTTGTGATACCTAAAGGTTCCAGTTAAGAACCTGTGGAGATATTTAGTTGTATGTTGAGCTCTTAAAACACCGCCTCTATGAAGATCGCCCCCCCAAATCACATCCTCGCCACCTGCCTTGCCGTATCCCTTGCGATAGCGCCCATCGTAGGATGCTCCAAAAAAGAGGGGGACACGCCCCTTCAACAAAAAGGGCTGACCTCCTCATCCCTCCTCGATGAGCCACTCCTGCAGAAGATTCCTAACACGACGGCGGCCTTGGCGGTTATGAACTTCGCTGGCGAAGGGTATAAGAGATTTATGGCGAGCCCATGGGGGAATGACATGAGGGGCCTTAATGCCCTCAAGTCGGCTGTGGAGGAGGTCGAGGCGAGCGGGGCTTCGGATCATCAGATCAAGATCGCGAAAACGATACTGAACTCCCTTCAGAAGCTTGGACTCGTATCTCCCGAGGGCAAATCACAAGTAGAAAAGGTGATTAGTGAGGCGGTCGGTTTTATCAGCATTCGAAAGGATACTAAGGCCCCTCTCGACCTGGGCGTGTTCGCTCGGGGCGCAACCGGTGTGAATCTCTCAGACCAAGCCACCTCACTCAAACAGATCCTCTCTGACGCTGGGCTGAAGGTAGCCGACGAGCACTTCGGTGCGACAAAGGGATTTGTCGCCACCATGCCAGTTCCGCAAGAAGAGGGTTTACCAATCGCCCTCTACGTGGTTGGAACGCAGGATACGTTCGGCATGGCCCTCTCTAAGGAGGCTGTCGAGGGGCTCTTAGGCGCAGGCACAACAAATGGGATGGCCAACCTCAAGGCCCTCCCAGAGTTCTCAAAAGCCGAAGAGAGCGTACGATCATCCGAAGCCCCCCTCTCATTTGCCTTCCTCTCGGTATCAAGCTTCCTAACAAACTTCGCCCCGAAAAGGGGGGAGAGCGATGCTGGGTTCGATCCTCAAGAGATACCGGTTACATCGTTGGCGATGAGCCAAATCTACTCCGAACAGATGGTGACCTTAGCGGGCGTGACCGTGACTCCGAGAAATGAACTTCAGAAGAGCGTGTTCGCTGCCTTTGAGAACAGCGGAATTCCAACGAACGCGTTCAAACTTCCAGCTGACACCGCCCTTTCTCTCTCCCTAGACACCCGCGTGATTACCAAGCTTGAGTCGGCATTGAAGAGCCTCAATGACCCATCCGCCGCAATGGTGGTTGAGCAATTAAAGAACATTCAGGGGATCACCCTCGGTCTCCGCAATGGTGACCAGGCCTCTCCGCTGCCTGATATCTACCTCACCCTTGACACCTCTGCACGCGACCAGGTCGCCTCGACGGTTGAGAGTGGTATCGGATTGGGGATGATGGCCACAGGCCAACAGCTCCAATGGAACTCAAAGGAGATCAGTGGCGCGCCAACTCGTTACATCATGACGCCCCTTGGAGTCGGAGTATACCTGAGCTCTCCGAAGAACTCCTCGGCTCTGGTTGTGGCCTCTTCTGAACGCGCCGTTCAGGACATAGCCACCTCAAACAGCGGAGGGGCCTCCCTGGATATCTCGATGCCAAGAGCGCTGCGAAATCGGGTAGCGGAATCATCATCCGGTTCGCTCTACCTTAACTTTATACAACTCGCCACTCTCCTAGACGGCGTCAAGGGTACCGTTGAGTCGATGATGGGACCGAACCCCGAGCTCGGTCGGGCGCTTGATTCTGCAAACCTAAAGAAGCTCGGAATCGGCATAGGGAGTCTCTCCTACGCAAACGGAGTGTTTAAAATTAAATCGGTTTTTGATCGAGGGGAGACCCCGTAAGGCTCTCGCCTTTTAAGGGGGAAACAAAATTGGGGGCTTAGGCCAGATTTGTCGCTTGGCACGAGCGTCCCATCCTCCTAAGCGAGGAGTCCCCCATCGCTACGCCGATATTTAGAAGCCGCCCCCCTTCTTGCCTCATCGTAAGAGATAGTTTGAAAGACACCTTTCGATGAGGCATACACCATGAATACCCTTGCTCAAGTTCTCGAAATCGCAAGCCGCCTTGATCACCTCGGCACGTGTGCTGAGTGGATCGCTCGCGAGACCGTTCACACCGACAACTCGATCTCGCAAACAGGAACCCTTATGTCCGTTCTCGCTGAGGACATTCGAGAGAAACTAACTACCCTTATCTCAGAGCTTGAGCAGATGGCGGTGGTTGAAGGCTCACACTAGCAGGGTGGGCAACGACTATTCAGATACTTACCACTTTACCTGATTCACTCATGCCCATGTTCCGGATATAAGTCTAGCTTCGGCGGACTTGTAAGGGGGACACTATGGGCCAATGTGCTGTACAGATCCAAGACGCGCAACCACTGAGTGCACGCACCCTTTACCTGGTGCGTGGTGGGCGGTCCAGCGATCCTCACGCGGCAGCCGCTGCTCACCTTCCTACCGATATCATCGTACTCGGGTTCATTCTCGCCACACTGCAGATTCTTGACGGAGTACTGACTGGGTTGGGTATGGCACAGTACGGCACGTCGATGGAGGGAAACATCCTTCTCCGCTCTCTTATGTCAGCTATCGGATATGTTCCCGCTCTCGCTATGGTTAAGAGCGCCTCAATAGCGCTGATAATTCTTCTCTGCCACCAAACCACCAAGATATCGTGGCTCAAGCCAGCATTGTACGGTGTCATGGCGCTCTACATCGTTGGGGCCGTGGTACCGTGGACCTATATCTTAGTTACCGATCTGCTGGCGTAGGAGAACTGGAGCTTTCAGCCAATTACTGTTGCAAGCCATCCATCAATTTCTTAGGTACGCGGAATTGGTGTTTTTGTTTGCCCCACCCAAACACCCGTTAAACACCAAAAAATAGACATAACAACCCGAGTAAGGTACGGATCTAACCTCCAGGCATCCCTTGGCGGTAGATAGTATGAGAGTCACAAAATGGGGCGAGTGCGGCATTCTGTGCGCCCTTCACCTCGCGAAAAATTACGGAGAGATGGCGATCGGCGCGGCTGAGATCGCCGAAAGCCAGGGGATCGATCTCCCCTACACCCAACAGATCCTCCACCGCCTGCGGAAAGAAAAGGTTATTGAGAGTATCCGGGGCCCTAAAGGAGGCTACAGACTGTTGCGCCCTCCCGCTGAGATCACCTTAAAGGACATCCTCTACGCAGTGGAGGGAGATACCTTTCAAGTCATCTGCGAGCACGCTCCTCTTCATCCCGAGTCGGACGGTCCTACACGGTGCTCAACGCGCGAGTCGTGCGAACTCCACGGAGTATGGCAGGATCTTCGCTCAGCGATCGATAAACTCCTTCAGGAGCGTACACTGGCGCACCTCATACAAAGAGAGGAGGAGAACTCTCTCGTTCAGCTTAACGTATCGCTCCGAGAGCGCGGTGGGGAGCGATAGTGCTACCTTACGAGTCCGGCGTCTTTCCGACCACGGGGATGAAATTGTACTTAAAGAGCTTAGACTCGCCACCACGACGAATCTCGATTGTCGCCTCATTAACGCCAGCGAGGAGCGACACAAACTGCGGGAATTGGTCGGGACGCTTAATCAAGTAACGATCAGCGGCAACAACGACATCCGAGGTCTGCAATCCCAAGAGCGAGTAAGCGCTCCCCTCCTGTACGTCGAAGAGCCGATACGAGTAGCTCTGACTAACATTGACGCTGTCATAGACCGGCACAAGACGAATGGTGTTGACTCCCTGTTGAACAAGGGCATCTTGCAGGTCCTTTCGTTGAATAGAGTAGTGAAGCACCTTCATCGGTGGAGGGACAGGGCGGATATCATCGATGAATTTAGGCTGCCGAATCAATGAGGCCGAGCACCCAGCCATAAGGGTCACAACCACGACAGAACAAAGAGCTATCACACGCTTCATACGGCACTAACTCCCATCAACTTTGCAAAACTGCGCGACGGAATCCCCATCCATCCTAAGATACCTCGCGCGCTCAGCTACGACGATACCCTTTATCTGCGCGTAGGCGTCCTCGATATCTTCATTCAAGAGCAGATAATCGATCTTGTCGTGCTCCGACCGAAGCGAGATGAGCGCCTCATACTCCTGACGGGCTGTAGCGAAGCGTCGTTCCAACTCGAGAGTGTCCACAGGCCCCCGGGCGAGGAGTCGACCACGGAGCGCCTCAAAGCTCGGTGGAACTATGAAAACCGCCACGGTGTTATCCGGGAAGTGCTTCTTCATTGTTAGAGCACCCCTAATATCGATCTGAAAAAGGAGGTCGTGTCCTCCATCGATACCGTTTTGAAGGGTCGCTCGTAGCGTGCCATAGAGGTTCCCGTGCGTCTCTTCCCATTCAAAGAATTCGCCGTGATCTCGACGAGCGATAAACTCCTCGCGAGACACGAAATGATAACTCGTGCCCTGTACCTCTCCAGCTCGTGGGGGCCGAGAAGTTACCGATATCGAATAGTGAAGATCGTCAAAATCCCTCACCAAACGGGAACAGAAGGTAGACTTACCGCTCCCCGACGGACCGATCAGAACGAACAATATCCCCGTGCGCTGCAATTCCCTCTTCATACCTTACTCGATGTTCTGAACCTGTTCGCGGATCCGCTCAAGCTCCGCTTTTGCCTCAACCACAAGTCCCTGCACGGCCGCGTCCTGCGCCTTAGAACCGATAGTGTTAAACTCCCTTCCGATCTCCTGGGTAAGGAAGTCGAGCTTGCGACCTACACCCTCCGCGTTACCTTTCAGTGCATCCTTGAACGCCGCGAGATGAATCACCGCTCGAGAGATCTCCTCTGAGATATCGATACGGTCACTCAAGAACGCGACCTCAGCGGCGTACCGCTGCTCATCGACACGAACGTCCGGCGCGATGAGCCGGATGCGCTCCATCAACCGCTCTCTCAGCCGCGCTGGCGCCACGGTGCTCATTCCTTGAATAGCACTCACCTGCCCCTCAAGAACCTCAAGGCGTTTCGAGAGGTCGGCGTTCAACGCTGCGCCCTCACCCTCCCGCATCACAGCAAGCGCCTCGCTCGCTTCATCTATAACTCGAAGAAGAACACCGACCTCCTCCTCTGGAACGGGAGCGCCCTCCCCGACGAGGTTCCCCTCTCGGAGGATGACCTGTCCAATGAAGGCCCCAAGGGAATCAGTTGAGACCCCATATCGCCTGCACGCGGCGCCGAACAACGTAACGTAGCGATCGACAGATGCCGGAAGGATCTCAGAGTCACCACCACCATCAACTACTGAACGCCGGGTGATAGACACCTCCACACGTCCCCGTCGATGGTGCCGTTGAAAGAGGGATTTGATATCTCGCTCGAACGAGGTGTAACAACGGGGCCCTTTTACAGCAACGTCGAGAAATCGATGGTTCACAGATCGCACCTCAACGTCGATCTCTACTCCGTGTCCACCAAAAGAGACCCGGGAGAACCCTGTCATGCTCCGCACCGATCCTGACCTCTTGTTCGTCGTCATGGTCTTTCGATACCCCACCTCTCAATCTCACGACGAAGACGCTTCACATCCACCGCTACCGTACCGATCTCTGATACAACGATACCGGCGGCGATGTTGGAGAGCACACCCGCTGTAGTTGGGGACGCGCCGACCGCGAGGGCCGAACAGAAAAGGGCTGTCACGGTATCCCCCGCACCACTCACATCGAACACCTCCTGCGCCATCGTAGCGAGATGAACACCGCGAGGCTCCCCCGACTGCTTCACGACCATTCCATCCTCTCCGAGCGTAATAACCATCATCTCAGAGTTCCACTTGCGCATCAAAATATCCGACGCTGCGTAAGCGTCATCGATAGACTTAATCGCATGGCCCGAGGCGATCTCAGCCTCCTTGCGATTCGGCTTTGCGACACTCATTGAACGATAGTTGTTATAATTTTTGGGGTGCGGATCCACAAAGAGAGGCCGACCGGCGAGCTCAAGGCGGTGGTCGGCGCTCGCGCGCTGCAAAGCATCGAGAACATCGGAACACACCGCTCCCTTGCCGTAATCCGAAAGGACCACTGCCCGACTTCCCTCAAGAGAACGATTAATCGCCTCAACCATCTTTTTCGAGGCTTCAGGTGAATCGAAACTCCTTTTCTCGCGATCAATTCTAACTATCTGCTGCGTCGCCGCGATGACACGGGTCTTAAGCGTTGTTGGTCGAGTCGGATCAACCACGACACCCTCAACGCCAATCCCGATCTCTTGGAAGAGGGTGGTGAGATATCGACCATCCTCGTCGTCACCGATTAATCCACACACGCTCGGCTTCGCGCCGATCGCCGCAAGGTTCCACACCACGTTCCCCGCGCCTCCGAGACGACCGTCAGTCCTCAAAACCTCAACCACCGGCACCGGCGCCTCGGGAGAGATCCGATCGACCTTGCCCCAAATGTACCTATCGAGAATTAAGTCCCCTACGACCAAGATCGGAGTCCCCGCGATCTTATCCAGGGTGGCAAGAAGCTGTTCTTTTTTGATGGATACCATGAGTGAGGTTATAGCAAGGGAGCCCCCCTTGCGCTACCTGCCTAGCCCCTGGTCTCACATAAAAGTTGAACTAATTTGAACGGATAGCGAGGCGCAACCGGTCCAAAACACTCTCGGGGGTAATCAATCGCATACAGAGTTTATCAAGCCCAGGACACACCCGCCGTCGACATGGGGCACACCCTATCGAACTCACCACGGAGAGCGCCTCACTTCCTCGAGGGGCATTACGGCCCGCCGGGGTTGGCCCAAAAAGGGTCACGTGAGGAACTCCAAGAGCCCCCGCGATATGCCCAGGACCGGAGTCGGGACCAACACAACAGCGGGCTCCATGGATGATCCCCACGAGCTCTCGCAGATTAGTTCTACCGACCGCATTGACGATAGGTAACGGTGATGGGACACCCTCAAGCTGTTGAGCCATCTCAACCTTGGAGCGATCTCCGAGCAAAACAACTGTCTCAACACCAGGGACGGTACATCGCTCAAGCAATCCCTGATACCCTTCAAGGGGCCAATCCTTTGAATATCTTGAGGAACCGAGAACGATCCCAATGTAGGGTCGTTGGAGTGTGGTCGCCCAATCACCGCCAACCGAATCGAGGGTGATATGGGACAAACCCGCATCAACCCGTTCTGGAACCGAGAACCCTAGAGCGGCAACGAAACTGAGGTAGTGATCTATCTTGGAGGCACCATCTCCGCGCGACTCAATGTACTCGGTATTAAAAAACCAATTACCCTCCTTGGTGTCCTCGGGGTGAAATCCGATCCGACGGGGTGAGCGCGAGAGCAAGGAAAAGAACCCGCTCTTGAGGTGCCGCTGCATATCGAGGGTCACGTCAAACGTTCGATCGCGGAGCGCCTTACGCAGCGCGAGAACCCCACGCAGCCCCTCCTTGCGTTGAAAGACCACTACCTCATCAATTCCAGGATGCAGCGAAACGACGCCGGAGCTTGCAGGCTCCACCAGCCAGGTAATATGACACGAGGGATCGCTCTGTTTGATAGCGTTCACAACGGCGAGGCCGCGAACCACATCCCCCAAAGCGCCTAAGAGGATGATCAGAATTCGGCGTCTTGGATCAGAGGATCTATGACTCATAATAGCTCCGTAAGGTAAGTGACATAACCTCAGTAAGCACCGGAGAGAGCTTGTGCTTGATGACAGCCCGCCGCCACCGACGAAGATAGAGCTCCCTCAGTCTTTCGGCGCTTCCTTTAAATTCGTGTGCCTTATCAAAGTCAACGATGGACACCCTCCCCCCATCTTGAACGAGCACATTCCCAGGGTGTAGGTCCACGTGAAATATCTTGTGATTAATCAATGCAAGAACCTGCTCGCCAAGTTTCTTCATAGCCTCATGCAGCACATCGGCGTCCTCACTCTTTTCGCCTTGGCTCACCTCGGCAAGGTTACGCGAACCGACGATCTCCTCCATGAAGAGCCACGTACGGTAGAAGAACGAGCCCTTGTTCACGAACACCATAGGCTTTGGTGCGTTGATCCCGATCTCTCTAACTCGCTCAAGCATGAGCAACTCTTGTAACGAGCGGGAGGGCCCCACACACAGGAAACTTCCACCCGTGATGTAACGAAGCAGTCCCCCGTGGGCGTACTGCTTCACAAACACCCGACCAAGACCTTCGATGGTTTGAATTCCGGTATACCCCCTCCCCGCCAGCACACCACGGGGGGCGCCGTCAGGAACATTTCTCATCAACTGGACAATACGGGTTGCGATCTCTTCCGAGAGGTATTCGCGCCCTCCAATCAGGTACGGACCGCGAACCAACTGGTTCAACGGCGCTCCCTCAACTCTCTCTGTTACTCTCGCTTCCATATCCCTATGAATCTATTACGGGGAGATGTCGCGCCTGATGGCGACCACTTCTTTCTCCCAAAAATTCATCGACGGCGCAAACCACTTCCGACGAGGAAACGCCGGTCATACAGAGCCGAGTTCCGGTCGGACACGCGCGGGATCCGTGACGGTGACATGGCTTGCAGAATAAATCTCGCTTCTCAAGCACCACAGAGCGATTTCGCCACGGACCGAATCCGAATAGGGGAGATGTCGCGCAAAATACCACCACAACAGGCGTCTTCGTCGCCGAGGAGATATGGAGGGCAAGGCTGTCGTTGCATACAACACAGGAAGCCCCTTTAATAATCGCGATTAACTCCTCCAGAGAGGTCTGGCCGCAGAGGTCCTCCACATCGAGCCCCTCACCAACCCGACGAGCGGTCGATACATCGGCCGGAGCGCCCACAATCACGACACGGATCCCCTTCGAGATATAGCTCTTGGCTACCCCACGAAAGCCCTCGGTATCCCACTGCTTCGTCGGCCACGCGCTACCTGGAGAGAGCACAACGTACGGCTCGCTACTACCTGTGATCGCGCTCACTCGCTCTGAGATTCCTGCGTTACTACTCTGCGGAACCCGAAGATCAGCCCAGGGAGCGCCTTCATCTTGATTGACAAAGAGTGCCTCAAATTGATGGCGAGTTATATCATCAAGTTCGTCTTTGATCAGATCGACCGTGCGAAGAACTTCATGAACGCACGCGTTCTTGTGAACACGCTTGGTGTAGAGAGAGCCCAGCAAAGATCCGCGGTATCCAACACGCTCAGGAATTCCCGCGAGCCTCAGGAGAAGCGCGGTTCGAGGAGAACCGTGAAATGTGTATGCCACATCGAATTGCCGCTCCGCGAGCGCCTTGGCGAACAAGCGGAGCCCGGAGAGTCCTTTGTGCTGCTTGCGTCGATCGTATACGATCACATCGCTGACAAGCGGATCGCGCCGCACGAATTCCGCCGCGCTAGGGGTGCAAAGCACCGTTATAGAGGCGTTAGGTTGAGAACGTGACAAGGCCGCTATCGCTGGCGTCATCAGGACAAGATCACCAAAAAAACCTTTCGGTATGAGTAGTATATTTCTTTTCAACACTGAACCCTTTTAGGCTGCTTCCTGTTCGAGCACTGGAAGTCGTGGCTGCTTCTTTGACGTGGTGGCTAACTGCCCACACGCCGCTGCGATATCCTGTCCCTTCGACCAACGGATAAAGGCCTGATGCCCCTGCGTGTTCATATACCGCTGCCAGTGGTGAACCCACTCCTTTGGAGGAGTGTTAAATCCGAGACCGGCGTTGTCGTTGTAGGGAATGAGGTTTATCTTCACAGGGAGACCCCGCATCATCTTCGCGAGACGCTTCATATCGTCCTCAGTGTCGTTGAGACCGCCCAACATCACGTACTCGATAGTTACCTTTTTACGAGGACCAACCGGGAACGCCTTGATTGCGTCGAGAAGCTCACTAATCGGAAACCGATCGTTAATCGGCATCACCTGAGAGCGAATCTCATCGGTCGTCGCGTTAAGCGATACCGCAAGACTCACGTTCACATCGCTCGCGGCGAGCTTTCGGATAGCTGGAACCAGGCCGACCGTGGACACCGTTACTTTACGAGGGGACATTCCGAACCCGGTGGGATCGGTCAGGAGTTTTACAGCTCTCGTCACTCCATCGAAGTTGTGAAGCGGCTCACCCATTCCCATAAACACGATATTAGAGAAACTATCACCAAAATCCTTGGCGTCCTCGATCACACCACGCACCTGGCGGATGATCTCAGAGGTGGAGAGGCTGCGCTTCAGCCCCATCGTCCCCGTTCGGCAGAAACGACATCCCATCGCGCACCCGACCTGGGAGGAGACACACAGGGTCATCCGATTCGGCTGCTTTATCATTACTGACTCAACGAGATCCCCCCCTTCCACTTCAAAGAGGTATTTCCTCGTTCCGTCGGAGCTAATCTGACGATCGTGAATACGAGCGGTAGGGAAGAAAAAATCTTGCGCCAGCCTATCGCGAAGCACGCGGCTGATGTTGGTCATCTGCTCAACATCGATGATCCCACGCCGATACACCCACTCGAAAAGCTGAGTAGCGCGAAACCGGGTAGCGCCGTACTCCTTATCCAGAAGTTCAACCAGTTCGGAGTAGCTGTAGTTAAAGAAATCCTTGCTGGCCGATGTCACAACACCACCTCGTTAAAAGAAATCGGCTAGTGAAGCTCCGGGAAGAAGAGCTTGATCTCAGTTACCGCGTTCTCTGGGCTATCGGAGCCGTGCACAGCGTTAGCCGCGATGCTCTCCGCGTAGAGGTTACGAATAGTTCCTGGGTCAGCCTTCTTAGGATCGGTTGCGCCCATGAGCTTGCGGTTGAGGTTCACAGCGTCATCACCCTCAAGAACCGACACGAGCACGCGGCCCGAGCACATGTAATCAACGAGCTCACCGAAGAACGGACGCTCTCTGTGAATAGCATAGAACTCACCAGCCTGCTCCGGAGTAAGGGTTACCATCTTAGCCGCTACGATCGTAAGACCAGCGTCTTCGAAATGCGCGAGGATCTTGCCAACGAGATTACGAGATGTCGCGTCAGGCTTGATGATGGAGAGGGTACGCTGCTTTGTCATAATGATTATCTGTCCTTTAGTTCAAATGTATCTGCTTCCTCGTGGAGATACTCTCCTGTCACCTTTGAATACCCAGAGGGGTAGGCGCCTTTTTCGAGACGAAGCCAGGATGCGTACATCACACCCTGCCAAGCTGAAGCTCACGTAGGAGCAAGCCTTGGCTGATTACGTAACGGGACTCAAGGGTTATCACCCTCGACTCCGTGCCCCGGTACTATAAACGGCTCTTGGGTCCAACTCAAGGTACCTAGGGTGTGCGCGTCGACTATCCTAACAATGTAATTTAACTATGCTTTAAAAGATAGCCGGTATCGCCAAGACCCCCACAATGTTTAGCAGGGTGGTACAAGAGGGTTCAGTAGCGCCCCCAACGAAGTTGCAGTCAAACTATCGAAATGCGCAACAGGGAATCATTTTTCACCACCCTGCTAGAGCCTTAGCGGGTCCTAGGGCTGGCCCGATATTTTCGCTTAAGGGCCGCAGCTATGACTGGAGGAACCATATCCGCAACATCCCCGCCAAGGAGGGCCACCTGCTTCACTACCGTGGAGCTGATATAGGAGTGCTCCTCTCGAGCGGTGAGGAAGAGTGTTTCAATCTGAGGCGAGAGCCGACGATTAACCAACGCCATCTGCGCCTCGTAGTCGTAGTCCGACACAGCACGGAGACCACGAATGACCACCCTGCTCTTGGTACTCTCAACGAACTCAACCAAGAGACCAGAGAAGCTAACCACCGACACCCGCCCATCATACCGGGCGAACTGCTTTGATATCAGAGCAACCCGCTCGTCCTGAGAAAAGAGGAGGTTCTTCGAGGGATTGTGCAAAACTCCGATAATGATCCGGTCGAAGATCTCAAGGGAGCGCTCGACGATATCGGCGTGCCCGTTGGTGAACGGGTCAAACGAACCGGGGAAAACCGCGGCAAAATCCCTCCCTTTCGCTCGTTTCTCTGTTTTCAAAGCCATAACGCTCCTCACCGCTCCGGCACATCACATCGGGGTTTCCCCAACCCAGCGAATTGACTATCATCCTCGAGGTCAAACATTTCAAGGATTACCGGCATGGAGTTACCACGGCTTGCGGCGAAACAGAAGCGCTACAGAGATGTTCTACACTACGTAACTACCGAACACGTCGACCCTCTCACGAAGTCGTCGATCCTAGCGACCCTTGAAAATTACCGAGCGGCCCTCGCCGTATGTTGGAGAGCCCAGGGCGGATCGCCAGAGGACGTACTGCGCGTGGCGACACTTGAACGACAGCTCGACGCTCTGTCCGGCTCAGCGCGTCTTCGTACGATGGCGCCCTAATGCCCAATCGAGATATCTCTATGGTAAACACTACGTCCTCAGAACCCAACACTACCTACCTCGGCCAGAAAGCCCCGCTCCGGGAGAACTGGGTGGCGGTTGTGTTTATGATCGGCCTTCTGCTCGCCTCAGGCGTCACCGCGAGTGTGGCCGGATACAAAATTAAACTGGCGGACAAAGATCGAAAGGCGCAACTCTATCAGGCCTACGAGGCGCTCGGAGGAACTCGAGAGCGTTTAATCAACATCGAGCAGTCGATGATATCCTCACCTCTGTCACCAATAAAAACCACCTTCCTGGCTGTGTACGAGACCAACGAACGGGCACGCTCTTTTGGACTCTACCGCACACTCGAGTTCGCCAAAACCAACAACGTATCTACGGTAGTGTCAGCGCTCTCCCAGATCGGCTCAACCGATCCAGCGCGAATCATTGAAGAGACGTGGAAAGTGATCCAAGAGAGCCCAACCACCGCGCAGCTCGCTCACCCCGATCAAGGCCCCATGAATCCGAAAGCGGCTCGCATCTCAAAAAAGTACAGCCGACATGCGGCTCGTGATGTTGAAACGAAGCTTTTCAAGTTCTATGCGGACCACAGAGCTGAGATTCTAGCAGAATGATGAACCTAAAAAGAGCAGTTGCGGGCCCAAGAATGGCGCATCTGGTCAAAATAACTTCGGCTTTTGAATTTTGAAAAGGTGCTACCCTGGCACTGTCAGGGTGCGTTCGACTGAGCTCACGCTGAAGCCACCGAAAATTCAAAAGCCATCGTGATTTTTGCCAGATGCGTCGTTTTGGCGCCCGCGGCTGCTGAATGTTGGTTTAATCCTCAATGTAGCCCTAAACTACGTAGGTAGCCCTAAACTACATAGCACTCGGCAGACTGCAGAGCCGACCGAGGACTACTTCGCTTTCTTGGTAGCTGGAGCCTTCTTGACTCCGGTCACCTTTCTAGCAGCCGTCTTACCTGTTGGGACCGCTGACTTCACCTTGTGCTTGCGGGTATTGCCGTATGAACCCTTGAAGATCTTTCCTCGACGAGAACGACCATCTCCTCTTCCCATACTGTATCCTTATCCTAAAAATCGTATTAGTACCTTAGTCCGTTACCTCCAAGAGGTAGAACGAAACTTTGAAAGTGGTATCATATATGCTCACCGCTTTCAGACAACAGTTTTTTATCCTAAATTCGGCAGTTACGGAGAGCGATAATGATGCGGGTTGCTAAAAGCACCAAGGATTTTGAACTTTTCGAGATGCGCAACTCTGGCACCGTCAGGGTGAGCGTTTGACCGAGCTCACGCCGAGGTTACCGAAAATTCAAAGGCCGCCGCGATTTTTCCCAGATGCGCCGTTTTCAGGCCTGCAACTGCCGAATGTAGGTTAATAAGTCTCTATGAACTACATCCCCACTGAGATCAAACGCGACGCGCGCAACGGAATTACCATCGCATGGCGCGACGGAACGACAACACACCTCTCCACGGAAACCCTACGTCGTGAATGCCCGTGCGCACGTTGCAAGGAGCAACGAGGAGACACCTCCCACTCGAAACCCCTCACCACGAAGAGGCGGGGGCTCACGGTAATTCAAAACACGATTGACGAGCAGCTCGATCTCAAGGAGATCTGGTCTGTTGGCCAGTACGCGCTCGGCATGAGGTGGGGAGATGGGCACGACTCTGGGATATACCCCTTCTCCCTTCTCTTTGAGCTAGGAGAACGGTAGTAGCGCAAGCGCCTTTGGGAATCTTGTACTCCTGGCGACCGCCCCCCTACTAAGTTTCCACCGGCATGCAGGATGGAAAAATTAGTACTCTTGTTTTTACAGTTGGACTGCCCCCTGTGCTGAAGTCAGATACCACCGTACTCGTAGCCGCGGGAGATCAGTGCAGTAATACTGATATCGTACCGATGGTTCAGGAAACTTCGCCTCGGCCTGGCGGTATTTTGAGGGCGAACAATTTTGCTAGCTCCGTGAAGCAGCGACCTCGAGCGGCGGTCCAAACAAGCCCCGATAGCGCCGCCCGAGATAGAGATCCTGCTAGAGGCTCGATTACCTCCTGAGCTTTCTACCTACTGAACTTTTACAGCGTCTCCATAGTACACCGCTCCACAAGACACCGGATTATCCGAGTCATTGTCCGTGCCCGGAGCTGTACATTGCGTGAACTGATACGTCATAGTCACCTGGGCCTGCGTACCGCCAGCGGTAAGGAACCCAACCTCAGCCAGAACGCTCCCACAGGTATACGGAGCGATAGAACCGTAGGAACCGAAGACCGAAGCCTGTGCAAGGAAGCTGATATCCTCCCCCTGTCCCTGCCCACCAGTGGCGATCTGACCCGCCACATTCTCAACCGTGTAGCGTCCGTTGTGAACCGATACCGTCATGGGGAAGAGTGGATTAATGTCTGAACGCAACCCGAAGGGACAACCGTTCTGAAGGGAGGAGGTGTTAAATGAACCGTTCCAGACCCCAGCGAAATCGGGGGAATCGCCCCCGCCACAGCCATGGAGGGCGAGCGAAAGGCCAAGGATCGGTAGGTACTTTTTCATAAGAGCTATCTCTTACGATGGGGTTGGTTCACCCGGCTTTGGACCACCACGCCCCTCAACGAGACGTCGAACGATGCGACCTTTTGACAGGTCATACGGAGAGATCTCCACAACAACTTTGTCACCAGGAAGCACGCGGATATAGAACTTTCGCATCTTTCCGGCGAGATGAGCGAGCACCTCATGGCCGTTATCACATTGCACACGGAATGCGTTCGGGAAGCACTCCTTTACTACTCCGTTAAGCTCAATCGCGTCCTTTGACATCTTTTCTTCTTTCCAGTTCTTCCGTTTACGTTTTTGCCACCGTTATACAGTGGGGTGAGAGTACCCTTCACACCCCCCTTATGCAACACGATGGGTGAGCAGGCGGTAAGGCCCCCCTCTTTAGTTATCTCCGTGGAACGCTCCGATGCGGCGGAACTTCTCGTATCGCTGCGCCGTCAATTCCTTCACCTTAAGTTTTGCGAGGGGCTCAAGGGTCTTCACGAGCGCCGCTCGCAGGATCTCAGCGGCCTCTTTGTGGTTGCTATGGGCGCCACCCGCTGGCTCAGCGACGATATCGTCAATCAAGTTGAGACGTTTGAGATCCTTGGCGGTCAGGTTGAGAGCCTCGGCCGCCATGGCGGCCTGCTCTGGCGACACCGCCGCAGTCTCAGCCGAGTGCCACAAGATAGAAGCACAGCCTTCAGGGGTAATAACTGAGTAGCACGCGTTCTCCATCATGAGGATGCGGTCGGCCACACCGAGCGCAAGCGCACCACCACTTCCACCTTCACCGATAACGACGCTGATAACGGGCACCGTAAGCTCTGACAGCTCTAAAAGATTTCGCGCGATAGCCTCAGCTTGGCCTCGCTCTTCAGCCTCAAGCCCTGGGAAGGCCCCCTGAGTATCTATGAAGGTGATGACCGGCAAACCGAACTTCTCAGCCATTTGGAAGAGCCGAAGAGCCTTTCTGTAGCCCTCCGGATTCGGCATTCCGAAGTTGCGCTTCAAACGCTCGGCTGTGGTCCGACCACGCTGGTGACCAACGACCATGACCGGAACCTCACCTAAACGAGCGGTTCCAGCAACGATAGCGGGATCATCACGGAAGGCGCGGTCACCGTGAAACTCTATGAAATCAGTAAAAATAAACTTGATGTAGTCCAAGGTGAATGGACGATCAAAGTGTCGTGAGAGCTGAACTCTTTGGTACGCTGTGAGCTTACCGTAGATATCTTTTCGGATCTTAGAAACCTTACTTTCGAGTGCCGCGTACTCTTCTCGACGGGCAGCGTTTCCGCTCGCCAGCTCATCTTTTAAGCGCTCAAGCTGATACTCTAACTCAACCAAAGGCCGCTCAAAATCGAGGGGGTGCTCAATTGGACTCATGCGTCTTACACCTTGAAACTACTACGTATACCAATATCCAGATTAATGACGGGTGATGATTCCATAGGTAGAGGGGTAGGTCAAAGGGGGGTGTGGGGAGTTCAAACAAACCCATTACTTACAGCAAGTTACAAAAAGCAAACCTGCTAGGGCGGTCGTCCCGGTCCGCCGTAGTGCGTGTGGCGGAGGTCGATGGCGATACGGGACCTTCCGGCGACCGAGGACCGTCGCCCTATCCGTCGTGCGACCCGTGACAGGGAGTCTTTAGGTAACAAACACATACCACACCTCCGTCCGCTCCAACGGCGTCTGGAGGCGCTCCTGGACTCGCTGAACGAGCTCCACTTCGCTCATCTCCATCGCCCGAAAGCCCTTGGTTTGGGCGAGTGCTCGTTTGGAGTCGGAGGAGGATCCGACGATCTCACGGGCCGGTTCTTCAGGCGTGGGTCGAACAACCCAACCTCGTTTAGCGGGCTCATTTCGCAGGAACGTCATCTGACGCTTTGCGAATCGACGGGTGTGCAACGATATCTCTTCTGCCACACGCTCAAGAGGAATCCTTCCCTCCAGGTAATCACAAGCCTGCTTGTATCCAATGGTGTCAAGGACAGGGACGTGACCATAAGCACTCAAGAGAGTGCGCGTCTCCTCAATTAATCCAGCATCTATCATGCCCCGACAACGAAGAGTAATACGCTCATACAGTTCGTCGCGCTCTCGACAGATCACGATCATCAACGCAGCGACATCACGATCACCAAACTTATGAGCCTCAAAAAACTCTGATGCTTTCCTGCCAGAAACTCTAAATATCTCCAGGGCGCGCGACACACGTTGCGTATCGTTGACGTGAAGTCGCGCGGCCGTCACCGGATCCACACGTGTTAATTCATCGAACTGCTCTTCACGGGAGAAGCTCGCGACAGCCGCGCGCACTTCCGATGGGGTCGCCGGAATCTCCGCGATCCCGTGCAACAGGATCGTCAGATACATACCAGAGCCACCAACGAGAACCGGAACCCTTCCACGGGTGGAGACATCCCTGAGACACGCAAGCGCGCGCGCACGATACTCACCGGCGTTCACCGGCTCATGCGGAGCCACTATGTCGAGAAGATGGTGAGGAACTCCTTGTCGCTCCGCAAGGGAGGGCTTAGCGGAGCCGATATCAGCCCCTCTATATAGCTGCACCGAATCAACGTTTACGACCTCACCGTTCAGTTGCCGGGCAAGAGCGATGCCAAGGGCTGTTTTTCCTGATGCCGTCGGTCCACACACCGCGATCGCTCGGATCGACGTCGAAGTCATCTTTACCTATCCCGGCCGAACCACCGCTCAACAGCGTCACGAGAGAACTCCGCAACAACGGGCCGTCCATGAGGGCACGCTCCAGCGGTCTCCGCGGCGTCGAGCTGCTGAAGAAGCGCATACGCCTCGCAGCGGTTAATAACATCCCCTCCCCGTACACTCGCGTGACACGCGAGGCGAGCCGTTACATGATCGATTCGCTCATCAAACCGCTCGCGCCATCCCGCAACCACAGGCTCGGCGGCGATATCTTTGATAACGCCGATGGCGTCGAGAGAAGAGAGAACTCCAGGGACGCCATGAACTTCAACTGTTTCACCGTCTACCTGCGCTATCTCGAAGGCGAGCTCCCTCAGGGCCTCCTCTTGCTCAAGCAACCATACCACCTGCTCAGCGGTTAATCGGACACGCTCGGGGATAAGAAGCTTCTGCACAACAAGATCTCTCTTCGCTCGCGCTTCACGAAGTTTGTTGTAATTTACCCGCTCATGCGCCGCGTGCATATCCACAACCACCAGCCGATTATCGATCTCGCAT
The DNA here is from genome assembly GCA_039799965.1 of Pseudomonadota bacterium. Lineage (GTDB taxonomy): Bacteria > Bdellovibrionota_C > UBA2361 > UBA2361 > OMII01 > OMII01. Next base: position 38,507 of record JBDLRS010000015.1, on the reverse strand, counting down.
ACCAGATAACATCCGAGGAGCTGCCCGATATAGCGCAGATCCTGGTATCTAAAATCTCTATTGGCGACATCCTTGGTGGAGCTTTCGTAAGCAACCGGTGGCACGGACGCGACGAAGAACGAAGGTTGAAAGCTCTTTGGAGCGAGATGCTCCGCGACGCTCGCCGAGTTCGCTATCGGGACGGACTGTTTGACAGCGGAAACCTGAACTGCCGGCGCTGGGATCGGCCACTCAAAGCGAGAGACCGGAGCGGGATGTGCTGGATCTGTCCCGTTCGACGCCGGAACGCTCGATGGAACGAACGGTGGAACGAACGCCGCGCGAGGGAATCCACGTTGCGGAGGGGGAGCATCCTCAGGTTGCGCCGATACCACAGACGGTGACGCCGACATCATGGGTCGCTTAATCGATCGAACACCAGCGAGCACGGCTCCGCGAACCACCGCAAACACCTGGTCGGGATGACGGAACCGCACCTCACTCTTTTGAGGGTGAACGTTCACATCGACATACTCAGGTGGCATCGTGAGGGAGAGATAGCCGATCGGAAATTCCCGATCTTTGAGCATAGAGTCGTACCCCTCTCGCGCCGCGCGAAGGATAACTTTGTCAGATACAAGGCGCCCATTGATCAGAATAACGAAACCCGATGCGTCGGAGAGCGCCTGCCCGGGATGCCCGATCATCCCCTGCACCCTCACACCACCCTCTCGAAGGGATATCGGAGTGAGATCTCCCGGGAACACGTGTGCTCCACGCGCCTGAATCGAATCAACGACCGGAAGGTTCAGAATCTCATCCCCATCCGACACCAATCGATACCGAACGTGCGGACGAGAGAGGGCCGAGTGCGCAACCCATGAACGAATTCTTGAGACCTCAGAGCGAGGGGATTTTAAAAACTTCCGTCGAGCTGGCGTGTTGAAGAAGAGGTGTTCAACCTCCATCTCAGTGCCCTCGTTCCAAGCCACCGATTGCACATCAACGAGCTTACCACCCCGAAAGGTTATCACGGTGCCGATACCCGCATCCTTGGAGCGTGTCGTGAGCCTAATCTTGGACACGGCGGCGATCGACGCGAGCGCCTCGCCGCGAAACCCCATGGTCGTGAGTGTGTTCAGATCCTCTATTGAGGTAACTTTCGAGGTCGCATGGCGCTCGAACGCCAAGAGCGCCTCATCACGAGTCATCCCGCATCCGTTGTCACGAACACGTATCCGATTGTGCCCTCCTGACTCAAGGGCGATGAAGATATCGGTAGCGCCAGCATCGACAGCATTGTCGACGAGCTCTCGCACCACAGAGGCGGGACGCTCAACCACCTCACCAGCTGCTATCTGGTTGATAACTACGTCGGCAAGTACCTTTATCTTCATTCCCACCTCGGAACGACCTTGACTTCACGTTCACGCCCGTACATACCACCTTTCCGGAGCACGAGTGTCACACTGTGCGACCGATCGGAGCGCCGAATCGCGTCTTCGACCTCATCTCGGTTTTTTACCTTAGCGCCATCGACTTTGTAGATCAGATCGGCGCTCTCAATATCCTCACGATAGCCGCGAACAAACGCGCTCGTGGGAAGCGGACGCTCAATCGGCGAGATCCCCGCGAGAGCTGCGACCCCGGTAGGCGCGACACGAAGCACCATCGGTCCTTGGTCCGTATCCACAAGCTGCCACCCCATGCGTGGACGACTGACCTTGCCGTTTGAGAGAAGCTCTGGAAGCACTCGTCGAATAGTGTTGATTGGGACAGCGAAGCCGATCCCAGCGGAGGATCCAGATTGACTTAAAATAGCGGTGTTAATCCCGATGAGGCGACCATCACTGTCGAGCAACGGTCCGCCGGAGTTTCCGGGATTGATCGCCGCGTCGGTTTGAATCAGATCTCTCAGCGCCGTTCCATTCCCGGTCTTCATGGTTCTATCGAGCGAGGAGACGATACCGGAGGTTAGGCTTCGATACAGGCCGAAGGGATTTCCGATAGCGAACACACGCTGTCCGATCTCAAGCTTAGAGGAGTCTCCGAACGGAACCGCCACAACATCTCGGACCTTGTCCGACAATTTCAGCACAGCGATGTCGTTCTCTTGATCGTATCCCACAAGGGTTGCCTTACTACTCTCACCAGAGGCGAGCATAATCTCAACGCTCCCACCCGATTGGAGAGCGCCCTGCACAACGTGCAAATTGGTCACCACAAGCTTACCGTCAGCGTCGATAATCGTTCCGCTCCCCGTGCCCTCCTGAGGCTTGATATCGTCGAAGAACGTAAACGGGTCGATCACGTAGCTGCGGGTGGTGATGAACACAACGGCGCGGTTAACACGTTTGTAGAGATCTATGGTTTTTTGCTCTTCGGGGGTACGAGAGGGAAGATTTGGAACCTGAGCGTCAGCTCTGCTCGCTACCATCCCCCAAACAACGAACACGAAGAGCCAGGAGAGGTGCATCACGCGTCCCCCCTCTCGCTATCCACCTCGCCCGGACCGGAAAGGTGCCTTACACGCTCAACCTTAATCACGCCGGGAACCATCTCGATAGCGCGCTTAATCTTTTGGAGTTGGTTCGCGTCCGCGATCGTGAGCTCGAAGCTGATGACCGCTTTGCCACGTTCGGTTTTAATTTGCGCACTCGCGATGTTCACGCCGATAGTTGTGATCGCCTGCGTAACAGAAGCGAGCAATCCGAGCTGATCCTGCGAATGAACCGTGATACGGACTCGGCGAGGAGCGCGAACCCCCGTATCCCATTCAACATCGATCTGCCGCATCACATCGCTGCTCAACACGAACGGACACTCGGCGTTATGCACCGTCACGCCACGACCGCGAGTGATGAAACCAACTATCCGATCCCCAGGAAGGGGCTCACAGCACTTGGCGAATCGAACCAGAATGTCATCAAGACCGGACACCCGCACACCAACTCTATCACGACTCACCGCCGCGGCCCGCTGGAAGATGCGCTGAAGTGGCGATGGCTGTGTTTCCAGCTTCGCTACGACGGATTTATCCTCAGGCAGAATCTTAGCAATCACCTTCGCGGAGCTGATCTTACCGTATCCAATACCAGCGAAGAGATCCCCGACGGCTTTCAGGCCCATCTCCTCAGCTACTTTTTGAAGGCTTCCGTCCTTTTCGAGCTTCTTCAGACTCAGCTTAACCTTGCGGAGATCTTTCGTCAGGAGATCCATTCCCAATACGAGCGAGCGTGCGTGCTCCTCAGCCTTGAGGAACGCGCGAATGCGCTGCTTCGCTTTGGAGGTCTTCACGAATCGGAGCCAATCCTTGCTCGGAACGTGCGTCTTCGAGGTGACGACCTCGACCGTGTCCCCGTTCGACAGGGTATGATCAAGCGACACCATCTGCCCGTTCACGCGCGCTCCCACTGTGCGGTGCCCAACGTCTGTATGCACGGCGTAGGCGAAATCGACCGGTGTCGCGCCGTAGGCGAGGCGAATAAGATCACCGCGAGGGGTAAAGATGAATACCTCCTCAGGATAGAGCTCTCCCTTCACGGATTGGAGGAACTCATCTGGGTTCTTGAGATATTGCTGCGTCTCTACGAGCTCCTTCACCCACTGCAGATCGAACGCTGGAGCCCCATCGCCCTCCTTATATCGCCAGTGAGCAGCGATACCTTCCTCGGCGATGCGGTGCATCTCGGGAGTTCGGATCTGGATCTCTATGCGCTGCCCCTCTGGACCGATGACCGAGGTGTGGAGTGACTGGTACATGTTAGGCTTCGGCATCGCGATGAAATCTTTGAATCGACCTGGGATCGGCTTCCACGCCGAGTGAACGACACCGAGCGACTCGTAACACGCGCGAACGGTCGGTACGATCACACGGAAGCCCAGGATATCGTACACATCCTCGAAGGAGAGTTTGTCCTTATCCATCTTCTGCCAGATGGAGTAGTAGTGCTTTCCACGACCCTTCACCGAAGCCGAGATTCCAGCTTCAGCTAAGGTCTTTTGAATATCAATGGTAGCCTTTTCAACGTATGCCTCACGCTCCGGAGCGGATTTTTTTATGTGGTTCTCGATCTGATCGTAGAGTTCAGGTCGGAGATACAGGAGGCAGAGATCCTCAAGTTCGGACTTTATCCAGTGAATACCGAGTCGATTGGCGAGCGGCGCGTAGATCTCCTGCGTCTCCGTCGCGATACGCTGCTGCTTATCCTCAGAGAAGTATTTGAGGGTTCGCATATTGTGCAAACGGTCGCACAACTTGACCAATACCACGCGAATATCTTTCGCCATCGCGAGAAGCATCTTTCGGAAGTTCTCCGCCTGCTTCTCTTCACGAGACTCGAATTCAATACGGGTAAGTTTTGTGACTCCCTCAACGATATCCGCTACGCCGGGGCCGAACTCGCGTTGAATGTCCTCACGAGTAACGTCGCTATCCTCGATCGTATCGTGAAGTAACGATGCCACCACCGACGGCTCGTCAAGTTTAAGCTTGCAAACAAGAAGGGCGGTCTCCTCAATGTGATTGAAGTATGGATCTCCCGACGCTCGAATCTGCCCCTTATGGCACTCAAAGGCGAAATCGTACGCCCTCTTGAGGGTATCGAGGTCGGGACTAGGGTGGTATTTCTTCAGTGCGTCCGCGAGCTGCTCAAAAGACATACCGGGACACCACCTAGGATCTTATGATTAAACCTTTTGAATGCGAAGAACGGTCTACTCCTCGTCGTCATCATCGCCAGCACTTACTGGACCGGTCTTCGTAAGTGAATCGCGAAGGAAATCGGTCGAACGGGTATCACCACCATTCCCGAAAAGGCCAGCGCCGATTTCAGGCCGACGCTCACGCTCAGCGGCCGCAGCGATACGAGCCTCTTCAGCCTCACGCGCCTTCTCAGCCTCATACTGAACCGTTTCCTCAGGAGTCATGAAACGAACCTTACCATCAGCGATCTCTCGAAGCGCTGTCACCACGGATTTGTTACGACGATCGTTTGTTTGTGGAGTAGAACCCTGCAGGAGCTGCTTCGTGCGCTTTGACGCAAGCTGCACGAGCGAGAAACGGTTATTCTCTTGAACGAGACAATCTTCTACGGTAATGCGGGCCATATCTTACAAACTCCCTCTGGGACACGTTCAGATGAGCCGCGCCCTAGAAAAGAAGCGCCGAATCATCTGCCAAACTCTACCCTACGCCACCGGCAGGAGGCGTTAATCGGTAGAAATATCTTTAGCTATCGCAGCAGGTTATCAAAGGCCATCGAGGCTGTAAATAACTAGCAGGGTGGTGAAAAATGATTTCCTGTTGCGCATGAGGAACGCCCAGATTGCCCCGTCAGGGTGAGCACCGAAAATTCAAAAGACAAAGTGATTCTAGTCAGATGCGCCATTTTCAGACCCGCACCTGCCGAAGTTAGGATCAGGGGACAGTTTTAAAGATAAAGGATCGCGCACATGCTCCAAGTCCGGGATAATCCTTGCATGGGGAAAAGACAGGCAAGCTCACCCAAGCCCGTCATTCGGAGGAACCAAACAACCACCCGCCCAGATATCACCGCACCAAGAGCAGATGCCCCCTCCCGTCCCTACCTCATAGCGGCAGAGGCTGCAGGAGGAAGGTTCTCCTGCACACCTGGACACAGGTAGTCCTGCAGCGCGCGCACCGAGAGGTAACTCCTATCCTTCACCATCCCAAGCGCTTCCGACACCGCGCGGCCCGCGGCGATCGTTGTATACGTTGGAATACGCATCTCATTCGCCACGATGCGGATCGACTTGGAGTCCATCACTGGCTGCCACCCTTCCGGAGTGTTAATCACCATCACGATCTCACCCCGTCCGAGCATATCCACGATATGCGGAGAACCCTCACGGACCTTGTTGACTACCTCAACCTCAAGTCCGTGCTCCTTGAGGAACTGCGCGGAACCCTTCGTAGCGACGATTGAGAAACCAAGCCCTGAGAGGCGCTTGACCATCCCTGGCAAAGGCCCCTTGTCACGATCTCTAATGCTTAGAAAGACCTTACCGGTTGACGGAAGGGTCGTATTCGACGCGAACTGACTCTTCGCGAAGGCGCCACCGAAATTGGTGTGAATACCCATCACTTCACCGGTAGATTTCATCTCAGGTCCAAGGATCGTATCGACGCCGGAGAACTTACTGAATGGAAATACAGACGCCTTAACGGATACATACCCCACCGGCTCTACCTCTTTCACACCGAGATCATCGAGGGTTTTTCCAGCCATAACTCGCGAGGCCACCTTCGCCCACGGAACTCCCGTTGCCTTACTGACAAAAGGAACGGTTCGGGACGCGCGAGGATTAACCTCAAGAACATAAATCTCTCCCGCTTCCGTGACCGCAAACTGGATGTTCATGAGACCGATGACGTTGAGCTCCTTTGCAAGGATCTTTGCTTGTCGCTTCATCTCATCAACAACGGTCTGTAAGAGGGTCTGCGGTGGCAAACAGCACGAACTATCACCGGAGTGAATCCCCGCTGGTTCGATGTGCTCCATCACGCCGGCGATAAGCACATTCTTGCCGTCGCTCACCGCGTCTACATCCACCTCAATAGCTGAATCCAGGAATCGATCCAGCAGTACTGGACGATCGTGAGAAACTTCCACACCCTCCTGCATGTAGGCTTTTACCTCATCCTCGGTATAAATAATGCGCATCGCGCGTCCACCGAGCACAAAGGATGGGCGTATCATGAGAGGAAAGCCGACGTATCGCGCCGCCTCAAGAGCCTCTTCCGCGGAACGAGCAGTTGCGTACTGTGGCTGTCGAAGTCCGAGCTTATTGATTAACGCTGAGAATCGCTCTCGGTCCTCAGCGATATCGATAGAGTCAACCGAGGTGCCGATGATAGGAACCCCATGTGCCGCGAGCTCGTTCGCGATACGAAGCGGGGTCTGCCCACCGAACTGAACGATAACGCCGTAAGGCTTCTCGCGCTCAACGATCGAGAGCACCGACTCAACCGTAAGGGGCTCGAAGTAGAGACGATTGCTCGTATCGTAGTCAGTAGATACGGTCTCCGGGTTACAGTTGACCATGATTGTTTCATAGCCATCCTCTCTCAGGGCCATCGCCGCGTGTACGCAGCAGTAGTCGAACTCAATCCCCTGCCCGATTCGATTCGGCCCCGCTCCCAGGATCATAACCTTCCTGCGATTGGTTGGAGGAGCGTCCTCGCCTTGATCATACGAGGAATAGAGGTATGGCGTGTGCGCGACGAATTCAGCCGCACACGTATCAACCGATTTAAACGAGCTCGCAACCTTCAGCTTCTTGCGGTGGTCACGAACGGTGGACTCTTTGACGTCCAAGATCTGCCCGAGCCGACGGTCTGTAAATCCGAGGCTCTTTAATTCATGGAGCGCCTCTCGATCAAGGCTCTCGAGCGAAGTGCCCTTGAGGGACTCCTCACGTTGAATGATCTCCTCAATCTGACCAAGGAACCATGGATCGATTGCGGTAGTTTGGAAAAGGTCCCGCACCGAGAACTTCGCGCGAAGAGCCTCCCCTACTATCCACAACCTGTGCGGTCCTGAAACGCCGGCGGCGTCCAAGATCTCCTGCCTACCCATATCCTTGGTGAGCTTTGCTCGATCAAACCCATAGGTATCCATCTCCATGGAGCACATCGCTTTTTGGAGCGCCTCTTGGAAGGTACGACCGAACGAGAGCACCTCTCCCACCGACTTCATCTGAGTTCCAAGGGTGGTGTCCGCGGTTGGGAATTTCTCGAAGTTAAATCGTGGGATCTTCACCACAACGTAATCGATCGAGGGCTCAAAGCACGCGGGGGTTTCCTTAGTGATATCGTTTGAGATCTCATCGAGGGTGTAGCCTACGGCGAGCTTGGCCGCGATCTTCGCGATCGGGAACCCGGTCGCTTTCGACGCGAGCGCGGAGCTTCTCGACACGCGGGGATTCATCTCAATAACGATAATCCGTCCATCCTTTGGATTGAGGGAGAACTGAACGTTCGAACCACCGGTATCAACACCGATACGACGCATCACCCTAATGGCCGCGTCACGAAGCAATTGATACTCCTTGTCGGTTAACGTTTGAATCGGGGCTACCGTGATAGAATCTCCCGTGTGCACACCCATTGGGTCAAAGTTCTCTATACCGCACACGATCACGACGTTGTCCTTGAGGTCACGCATCACCTCAAGCTCGATCTCCTTCCAACCCAAAAGGGACTCCTCAATAAGGACCTCATGGTTTGGACTTGCGGCGAGGGCTATACCAACCTTTCGGTGAAGCTCATCAGGGGACTTCACAATTCCTCCCCCCGTTCCTCCGAGGGTTCGAGATGGACGAAGCACAAGTGGGTACCCAAGCGTATTCGCCGCTGCCTCAGCGTCCTTAATGGAGGTCGCGAGCACCGAACGAGCGGACTCAAGTCCGATCTCATCCATCGCTTTACGGAAAAGGTCACGATCCTCTGCGGTCTTAATCGCCTGGACGTTCGCGCCGATAAGCTGACATCCGTACCTCTTGAAAACTCCCCGCTCCTCAAGTTCAAGCGCGGTATTGAGCGCCGTCTGCCCGCCCATCGTAGGAAGAACGGCGTCCGGACGCTCGATCCTGATAATCTCCTCAACGAAGTCAGCCGTGATCGGCTCGATGTAGGTACGATCCGCAAACTCGGGATCGGTCATGATGGTAGCGGGATTAGAGTTTACCAGGATGACCTTGTACCCCTCTTGCTTCAGCGCCTTAATAGCCTGCGTACCAGAGTAGTCGAACTCACACGCCTGTCCGATGACGATAGGCCCTGAGCCGATCAGGAGTATGGATTTAATATCAGTTCTTTTTGGCATCTTACGCTCCTGCCCCTACGACGAGATCAAAAAATCGCTTGAAGAGGTATCGGGAATCGTGCGGTCCCGGCGATGCCTCTGGGTGGTACTGCACCGAGAACGCCTTCAGTGCTTTCGACTCGAGACCCTCAACGGTGTTGTCATTAAGATTGATGTGGGAGACCTTTACCTTGTCGGAGAGGCCCTCTTTTTTCACGGCGAATCCGTGATTCTGCACGGTGATCTCAACCTTTCCCGTTGTCTCATCTCGTACCGGATGGTTTCCACCACGGTGACCGAACTTCAACTTATAGGTCGTACCACCGAATGCCTGTCCGAGGATCTGATGCCCGAGACAGATGCCGAACATAGGAACCCTTCCGAGCAGCTCCCTAGCGGGCTTTACAACGTACCCTAGGGTCGCGGGATCGCCCGGCCCATTTGAGAGAAACACGCCGTCAGGCCGGAGCGCCATAATATCATCCGCGCTAGTGCCAGCGGGAACAACCGTCACACGGAATCCCACATCAACAAGAAGCCGCAGGATGTTTGTCTTCACACCACAATCTACCGCAACGACATGAGGCCGTGATACAAGCTGCTCCTGTGAGAGCTTTCTGGAATTACCGTGTGCGAGACTCCACGAGAGGTGGTCCCATGTGTACGTCTCTTTGCACGCAACGTGCTTCACGAAATCTTTCCCCTCCATCGAGCCAAGGGTTTTCGCACGATCAACGAGCTCATCTGGTTTCACGTCCGCGCCGCCGGCCATCACCGACATCTGCGCGCCATGGTCACGCAGATGCGACACGATGACACGGGTATCGATCCCCTCAAGACCCATCACGTTATTTCGAGCGAGATAGGATTGAAGAGAAACAGTTGCGCGGAAATTCGATGGGGTCTTGTGAGCAGCTCGAACGACCAAACCCTCAGTGAAGATCTGCGAGGACTCTACATCTTCCTCGTTACATCCAACGTTACCGATATGCGGATAGGTAAAGCACATCACCTGCCCGGCGTAACTGGGGTCGGTTAGGATCTCCTGATAGCCGTACATGGATGTGTTGAAAACCGCCTCGCCGGTAACCGGATTGGAGGCTCCTCGCAACGCCCCGAAGCATTTCCCTTTGAAGATCGCGCCGTCCGCGAAAGCGAGGTATCCTACTTCGCCTCTCGCCTCAGTCGCTCCAGTTTGTGGTCGCTCGTTCTTCATAGTGTGCTCTCTCTTATCTTGAATTCGCGGCCGCCGCCTCTCCCCGATCCGACACCAACAGTCCATTACTCACCACATGACGACCACCCACAAAGGTGTGTGCGGCTTGTCCCGTCAACGTGCGACCGATAAACGGACTGTTCTTTGACTTGGAACGGATCTCATCCGACGAGAATGTCCACGTGCGGGAAGGATCGACAACGATGACGTCAGCGTCGCGCCCGATCTTTAACGTTCCATAATCGAGACCAAAGGAGCGACAGGGACCGGAAGAGAGCAGGTCTACCATCCGTGTACGACTGATTATGCCCTGCGCGGACATCTCCATAAGGAGGGGCAAGCTCGTTTGCAGCCCGAGGATTCCCACAGTAGCGCGAGAGAACTCCACAAGCTTGCTGTCGGCATGGTGCGGCGCGTGATCGCTCGCAATAGCGTCGACCGTCCCATCCTTGAGGCCCTCAATCAAACCAGCTATATCCTCATCGCCCTTTAACGGTGGCATCATCTTGTACGAGGTGTCGTAGGTCTCAACGCAACACTCATTGAGCAAGAGATGGTGTGGAGCCACTTCGCAGGTGATGTTGATACCATCGTTCTTGGCGCGCCGAATCAGCTCAACGCCGCGAGCGGTGGAGACGTGACAGATATGAACCTTGCCCTTGGTGAAGCGAGCGAGCTCGATATCCCGGGCGATCATCACATCCTCAGCGACGCCGGGGAATCCCTTGAGCCCCAACCTAAGTGAGAGCGGTGACTCGTTCATGCAGCCCCCGCAGCTAAGATTGCGATCCTCTTCGTGGCACGAGAGCGGCAAGCCGAGCATTAAGCACCACTCCAGGGCACGACGCATAAGCCCGGCGTCAGCTACGGGATCTCCATCGTCAGAGAACGCGACACACCCAGCCTTTGCGAGCTCATGGTACGGCGCTAGTTGTTGCCCCTTTCGGTCCATAGAAATGGCGCCTATTGGAAGGACTCGTGATGCACCAGCGGCCTTCGCCTTTTCCAGGATGAATCGAGTGACTTCGGGTGAGTCGTTCGCCGGTTTAGTGTTCGGCATGCAACAGATCGAGGTGTACCCACCAAGAGCGGCAGCTTCTGCGCCAGTTTGTATCGTCTCCTTCCACTCCTCTCCCGGCTCGCGGAGATGCACGTGAAGGTCCACGCAACCGGGCATCACCCACTGCCCCTGGGCGTCTAGGTGATCAGCCTCTACTTTAGAGGTCAACACACCCGGCTTCTCAATAGCCGCGATCTTTCCCTCCTCAATGAGCAGGTCGAACGCGCCATCACGGTCTGACGCAGCGTCGACAAGGGTTCCACCATGAATAACAACCGGTTTTGATTTAGCCATGCCCAACCTCCTCAACAGATTCCACGGTACGCGCAAGGAGGTAGAGAACCGCCATGCGCACAGCCACACCGTTCGTGACCTGTTGCCGGATCAATGATCGGGGACCATCCGCGACATCGCTTGCGATCTCAGTCCCTCGATTCATTGGACCGGGGTGAATAACGATGGAATTCGGTGCAACCTTAGAGAGGAGCCCCTCACTAATGCAATACTCGCGGCTGTACTCGTCGAGATTCGGAACAAAGTGCTCCTCTTGGCGCTCAAGCTGCATACGCAGGGCGACCACCACATCGAGCCCCTCAAGACCGGCCTCAAGCTTATCGAAAACCTGCACCTTTCCCTCACCGAACGTTCCCCGAGCGAAATCCTCAGGTACCAAGGTGTTCGGACCGATGAGCCGAACCTCGTTACCAAGCGCGAGGTTTGCCCATACGCTACTGCGAGCTACGCGGGAGTGGCGTACGTCACCAACATATCCGACCTTGAGTCCCTCGATGCCACGACCTTTGAAGTGCTGACGTATCGTGAGCAGATCGAGAAGTGCTTGCGTGGGATGTTCATGTTGACCGTCACCGGCGTTCACAACGGAGGTGTTCGCCAGGCATCGTGCAGCGAAGTGTGGAGCTCCGCTCTCCGAGTGCCTCATGACGAGAACATCGGGCTTCATTGATTCAAGTGTGCGTACGGTATCAAGGAGCGTCTCACCCTTCTTCACCGAACTCGAACCGATACTGACGTTAATCGTATCGGCGGAGAGTCGCTTTCCAGCTATATCGAAGCTGGCAAGCGTGCGAGTGCTCGGCTCGAAGAATATGTTGACGATTGTTTTACCGCGGAGAGTTGGAACCTTCTTGATGTCCCGCTCGGAAACCTCTACAAACGAGTGTGCCGTGTCGAGGTACCGATAAATTTCACTCTTCGAAAGCCCTTGTATTCCCAAAAGGTGGTCGACCATCGAGTCGTGAGTTAATCCCACTGGCGCGAACTTTACAAGAGCTTAGCTGCTCATTATTTTCAGAAAAATGCAACTGAGGGGGAGTTGAGGCGAATTGATAGCTTACCGCTCCTCTCGATCGATGAGATAGGCCCCGTCGCGATACCCCATCTCAGAGAGCCGTACCCGCACCAATTGATTACGGTGGCACGGAACGACCTTCCCGACATAGTCAGCCTGGATCGGCAACTCGCGGTACCCACGGTCACATAGAACCGCGAGCTCAACCCGCCGCGGACGACCGAAATCAATAATAGCGTCTAGAGCAGACCGGATTGTGCGTCCAGTGAAGAGCACGTCGTCCACCAACACGATTCGGGACCCTGCTATCCTGAATGGGAGATCAGTGCCTCTAAGGGTTGGCTGGGACTGGGCGGCTGAGAGGTCGTCACGATACAAGGTGATATCGATGATACCGTAAGAGACCTCGACCCCCTCAATCCGTTGAATCTCCTGCTGAAGCCGCTTTCCAAGGTATTCGCCCCCGGTGCGGATTCCAACGATCGCCAGGTGCTTTATGTCACGGTCCTTCTCAAGGATCTCGTAACTCATGCGGGAGATGGCTCGAGAGATGGTGTCTTCATCCATGACCACCTGCCACTCACGCGGTACCGGCTTAAACTTCTCTGTCATACGTTGAATTCCTTACTCCTCAACCCCTACGTCCGCTGAGGGGGTGAAATCAAAACTGTAGAGGGTGACACTGCGCCCAAAAAGGGAAACATCAAGGATCTCTTGATAGTGTAGCCACATTTTTACCCGACCACCAATCCTCTGTATACCGATATCTCGCGCGTCCTTCTCGATCCCGTGGCCACGAATCACCTCCAGCCATTCCCTGCGAAGCTCTTCGTCAGACCGAACGGCGGCGTTTCGTAGTACCTGCGCACAGTTATTCTTGATATCGAAGTAATAATAGTAGAACGGAAGAGCCTTGTAACCTAAAAACAACACCAGTGCAGTGAGCCCCAGGCGGGCGAAGGGGCTACCCTGTCTCACAGTTTTTGAAGGAGCAGAATTTGAGGGAGCAAAAACGGTCTGAAGGGGCGGTTCCACGGGTATCTGACTTGTGTTGTTTCCGGCCTCTGCGCTCATGGTTTTCTCTTATAGCGCCCCTTGAAATTACACCAGACAGAAGTTTCGGCTCAGAGGCTCCGGTCTGGTCCACATTATGTTCTCTCCGGGCCCGACCGGAGTATAGTGCTTGAGGGCCTCGGTGGTCCTTACTCTAGACCCCCCGTATGCGATACCGACTACATTTCACGACGATGACTATGTGCGCCCTTCTCTTTCTCGTGATCGGAACGGGAAACGTGGTTATGGGGTATCGAAAAGGTGTCCACTTCGAGGAATCGGTGCAAGACCTCCTCCGTAAGCGGGGCGAGATGGGAACGTTCGACCCCATGCTCCTCGAACGCCTTGAGTCCAAGCAGAGCTTCTACCGAATCGTGTTGATGGGAGGGATCGCTCTTGTGTGCATCGCCGCGATCCTGGTGGGGCTCGATATCGTGCGGCATCGACGTTCGGTGGAAGGTTTCGTATCAAGACTCAATATCGTCAGAAGCCGCCGTCCCAAGGGCGGAGCGAGTTGAGGCGCTGGCTTTGATCAGCCCCTCAAACCCGTTTGCAACGAGCCCTTTCGGCATCGAGGCTGGGAGTGCCCTCTCAATCTTCTGGATGTCAGATTCTTTGAGATCGTATGGCATCTTCTCGAAGAATACCTGACTCGCGAGTATAACCGTTGCCACCGAGGCAACGACAAGGATAGCTGCCGATTTGAAGAGTCGAATAATCGTGAGCGCGACACTCGCCGTTGTTGTCGCGAGGAGTAGCCCACCGACGGACTCCCTCCAATCAGGGAAATACGTGTGAAGCATCCTCGGTTCCGCAAGCAGTAACACCACCACGACTCCTGCGGCGCCGAGGAGAAGTGAAAAGATCGCTTTCAGGAGCCCCACGGGTCCCTTAACCGCTCGCACAAGGGCACGCAGAAGGACCCAGATTACAGCGATCCCCAGCATCATTCCCCATCCCCCTACGACCTGAACGGGAGCTTTAGATAGCAGCGACTGAGAGGAAACGGAGAGGTCGGCGTGAGGTAATCCAAGGGGCAGCGCAGCGCCCAGAAACGAAGCAAGCTGAGAGATGTTTAGCGCCTTACTCACGGCTATCGCGCCGATGAGCGCGCACAGGGGCGCCACCGTTACGTACCAAGGTAGTGAGAGAAGTTCGGTCATGAGGTTCTACGTTTTGGTTGCTAGTCGGTACCGCCACACCACGAGAAACACCACACCACTGCGTGGAGGACCTGAGCGATTATCCTACATTGGGCAGGTAAGGAGGATGGAAATGGTGCAGATGGCTACAAGCCCCAAGTATTTTGAACTTTTCGAAAGGCGCAACCCTGGAACCGTCAGGGTGAGCACCGAACATTCAAAAGACAAAGTGATTGTAGTCAGATGCGCCGTTTTCAGACCCACAACTGCCGAGGTTAGGATTATTCACTCATACACCCCTGCTATTAGTATCGGGCCACGCTCGACGAGCCCTGAAGGAGTTTAGGGGCATGGTGGGTAATTTTTCGCGTTTGGGCAGGAATACCTGGGACTTGCGAGGCAAAACAGGGGTTTGCTAGCCGGATGCCGTAGGTTTTTAGGTAGGGTTATCCTAACGGGCTATAGAAGGAGCGAGCAGTTCGGGCGGGTGATGTTCACGAGCACGGCATACACAGCGAGGCCTTAACGTGGAAAGAGCTCAGGAAGAATCCGAACGAACTTCGAGCGGGGCATCACCTCCCCTAAACCGAGTGCGTTCGCCTCTCCAGCTAGGTGATCATGAACATGAGAAAAGAAACTAATCACGTGCCATCCCTGAGCAGTCAGCTTCGACACCGGCTCTTGCAGAGCATCCATGGGAACCCCACTCTTTTCCAGGTCGATCATAAGCACACCGGGCGATGACACCTCGGCCATCGCTTGCTCGAGCGCCTGGAGTGAGCGAGCGACCTTCACCTGCCCCTGCGCCGCGGCCGCGGCCTCCTTAACCTTGGAGATAAAAATGAGATCACTCGAGACAAGGATACCGGTCAACATATGCACCTATTCGATACCAAAACTTTGCGCCTTCGCTATGAGGTTCGAACGTGAAATACCTAACTGACGAGCCGCTTCGCTTTTGTTCCCTTCACACCGCTTCAAGGTCGCAACGATCATATCTCGCTCAACGCTCTCAAGAACATCTTTCAGCTTTCCCTCTTGAGGAAACATGACATCACCCTCTACCGTAGTACCACTCGCAGCCACAGCGGGTGAGAGACACGAGCGTGTAATAAGCGGATCCTTGCCCGCCATTACGTAGGCGCGTTGAAGCTCATTTTCAAGCTGTCGGATATTTCCGGGCCAGGAGAAGGACTCAAGCGCCGCCATCGCCTCAGGAGCGATCTCCTTCGGTACTTTACCACTCCTCTCAGCGACCTTCTTGAGGAAGAACGCAACGAGCAACGGAACATCTCCTTTTCGCTCCCGCAGCGGCGGAAGGGAGAGATTCACCACGTTCAATCGGTAGTAGAGATCCTCGCGAAACGTTCCAGCCTTAACCATCTCATCAAGGTCTCGATTGGTCGCGGCGATAACACGCACATTAACTCGGATCTGTTTTGTCCCTCCGACCGGCATGAAGGTGCCGTCCTGCAAAACTCGCAGAAGCTTCACCTGCAGGGCGGGGCTCATCTCACCCAATTCATCGAGGAAAAATGTACCACCGTCAGCGACCTCAAAGAGCCCCTGCTTATCTCGCAACGCTCCGGTGAAGGCTCCCTTAACATGACCGAAGAGCTCGGACTCAAGGAGGTTCTCATTAAACGCCGAGCAGTTCGCCACTACGAACGCCTTATCTTTACGAGGGCCGTTTGTGTGAAGCGCTGTTGCCACCAGCTCCTTACCGGTACCAGATTCACCGGTGACCAGCACCGGAACATCGGAATCAGCCACTTTGGTCATTACCTCATACAACGAGGTCATCGCCGGACTTCGACCGATGATATTCGCGAATGAGAAGCTCTCTTCCATGCGCGCTTGTAGCCGACGATTAGCGACCTTCGTCTCGCGCAACTCGCCATAAATCGATCGCACACGCAAAGCGGCGTGAACCCGAGCGATCAGCTCCTGCGAGTTGTACGGCTTGCAGATGTAGTCATCCGCACCCTGATTAAGTCCGTGGATAATATCCTCGAGCTCATCCTTGCCGGTAAGAAGCACGATCGGCACGTACCGAAGCTCAGGGTCCGCTTTGAGGGTCTTTGCCACCTGATACCCGTTTGGCTCGGGCATCATCACATCAAGGAGGATAAGATCGGGACGCTCGTTGCGAGCTCTCTCTAAGGTCTCCGTTCCAGAGGAGGCGGTAATCACTGAATAGCCACGCAGTACCAAAAGCTGTTCAAGGGCATACAACCCATCTGGCTCATCATCAACGGCGAGGATCTTTATGTTTCGCTCTGCGGACATAAGAAAACTTTAGCTTGAAGTGCCTGCCGCGAAAAGACCCCTACATCCTCACTCGAGGATAACCAGTTCGGAACGCCGCAATCATGACCACAAAAAAGGCCGCCCTTTCGGACGACCTCTTTTCGTGAAGGACGGGTTTCCCTACCCCTTCATCTTGTCCAAGAATTCCTTGTTACTCTTAGTTCCATCCATCTTGCTGACGAGGAACTCCATAGCCTCGACGGAGTTGAGTGGGTTGAGCACCCGTCTGAGCGCCCACACCTTCTGCATGACGTCGTTCTCAAGGAGGAGATCCTCTTTACGAGTTCCCGACGCCTTAATGTCCATCGCTGGGTAAACGCGTCGCTCCGAGAGCTTACGATCGAGCACGATCTCACTGTTACCAGTTCCTTTGAATTCCTCGAAGATAACTTCATCCATTCGGCTTCCGGTCTCGATGAGCGCGGTGCCGATGATGGTAAGACTTCCCCCCTCTTCGACGTTACGAGCCGCGCCGAAGAAACGCTTCGGCTTGTGGAGCGCGTTGGCGTCCACACCTCCGGAGAGGATCTTACCGCTCGGAGGAACGACCGTGTTATACGCACGAGCCAGACGAGTAATCGAGTCAAGAAGGATTACCACGTCCCGCTTGTGCTCAACCAGCCGCTTCGCCTTCTCGATAACCATGTCAGCGACCTGTACGTGGCGCTGAGCCGGCTCGTCGAAGGTTGAGCTCACAACCTCACCCTTGACGGAGCGAGCCATGTCAGTCACCTCCTCAGGACGCTCATCGATAAGCAGAACCAAGAGAATAATCTCAGGGTGGTTCTCAGTGATCGCGTTGGCTATGTTCTGCAAGAGGATTGTCTTACCGGTACGTGGAGGAGCGACGATCAGAGCGCGCTGTCCCTTTCCTACGGGACAGAAGAGCTCCATGATGCGGGTCGAAAGGGCGCCGCTCTTGGTCTCAAGCTTGATACGCTCATCGGGGTAGAGTGCGGTGAGGTTGTCGAAGTGAATCTTTGTCTTAAGAACCTCGGGTGGATCGTAGTTAACGGAGTTAACCTTAAGGAGCGCGAAGTAACGCTCACCCTCCTTCTCTCGAGGGGAACGGATCTGCCCTTCGATGGAATCTCCAGTTTTCAACCCGAACCGTCGGATCTGAGCTGGCGAAACATACACGTCGTCTGGACCTGGAAGGTAGTTATAATCTGGGGAACGGAGGAATCCGAAACCATCCGGGAGGCACTCAAGAACGCCGCTCGCGTAGATGCTTCCATTCGCGTCAGCCTGCGCCGCTAGGATCGCGAAGATCAACTCTTGGCGCCTCATGTTGTTAGCCCCCTCGATATCGAATTCGGCGGCCAACTTCATGAGTTCTTCGGTCTTTTGGCGTTTTAGTTCATTGAGGTTCATGGTGTAACACTCGATTTATTGTTTCTACACACTACTCGTTCAGCCCTCGTCCGCACTCTCATGGTCATCTCTCACGCGGGAGCGAAACCACTACAGATGTGATCTACGTGCCTTGGAGTTTTTTGCTACAGATGTCCAGATACGTGGATCCGACAAAGTTGTTATTGAATCGTATCTCTCGAATAGCCGCGCTAAACCTCCCCCTTGGGCTATCTACACCACCGCTGAAAAAGCGGAGCTTAGAGGAACCCGATGCGAGGGATGAAAAGGAGCGCTAGCGTTACCGACAAAGGATACTAAAAAGAAGCGCCGGAGGGCGTCGAAAGACGTCTCCCCTCAGACTTCCTAGCAAGGAGTTGAAGGTGCGTCAAGCCCCCTGCCTTCGCTCCGCTATCGTTTTTGCGGCCACAGCCCTGAGATAGCTCGGCTCAAGGGCTGCGATATCACCGATATCAAAGGCTTTTAGGACATCCCCCTGAAGGACTACCAACCCAGAGGCGATCTCGCCCTCCGCGACTAACGGCACCCCGTGCAGAGTAAAATCCCGCTGGGGAGTCACCCAGTGGGTCCCGGACGTAGACCATGTCGCCGCACTCAGTTCCGCGACAGGAACGATACAGGGAGCCACCTCCTCCATAATGGGAGCCCCCCGGGTATACGCGGCGGCGAACACCTCATCACGACGGGCGTCGGCGAGCACCACCACCCGCTCCAGGGAGCTGTCCCGTAACCACGCGGCCGCCGCGGCGCCCGCGAGCGACGAACATCCGACAAGGGGCACTCGAAGAGAGCACGCCAATCCCTTTACGAAACTCATGCCGATCCGAAGTCCGGTGAAAGACCCGGGCCCCATACCGATCCGAATTGAACGAATATCGCTTAGTGAGATACCAGCCTCCTCGCACACTCGCCCAACGAGCAGCGGAAGCTGTTCAAAGTGATCCCCTGAACCGGTGGAGGACACGGCCGTGCGTACACCCGATCTGTTCACAACCGCGATGCTACAAAATGAGCCGCTTGTGTCGATCGCAAGAACGTCCGTACAAAGTGCCGCCATGTAACCTAGCTACTAAAAGAGGGGCCACGGAATAATGCGCCGGATATCGTTACCGATGGCGAACACCATGAGGAGCAGGAGCAGGGTCATACCTACCCGCATCGCATACTCTTGAAAGCGCATACTAAGCGGTCGTCCGCGAAGGAACTCAAGGGTAAAGAGTACCAGGTGACCACCATCCAACACGGGGATCGGAAGGAGATTCATGACCCCAAGGGTCACGTTCAGGAAGATCATCATCGAGATGATCGCGACCGACCCCTCGCTTGCGCTCGCCGCGGTTTGCTTAATAATCTCGATAGGACCGCCGATCGCCTTTTGCGGATTGATAAGTCCAGTAAGAAGGCCCTTCAGAACCCGCAAGGTCTGAAGAGAGAGTCCCACCACCTGCGCTTGGCCTGCCTGCATGGCGCCAACCAATCCGATATCCTCGTACTCCACATTCTTGAAGGTCGGCGCGATGCCGATCCTGTAGGTCGGCTTATCTCCGATAGTTCCTTCAAGTGCGTCGAGTTCGGGATTACTCGCCTGTGGGTTTATGGTCAGCTCTATCGTGTCGGCCGCTGCGGCCGTTCCGGCGTTTTCTTGTGATGAACGCTCAACCTTCACGGAAAGCGGCTTACCATCAGAGCCACGAACGATCTCAATCAACTCCTGATAGCTCTCAACCGTCGATCCGTTCACGGTGAGGATTCGGTCACCGACCTTCATACCTGAGGTCTCAGCGGGCATCCCAGGTGAGAGCCCGCCGACCGTCACAGGTCCATCAATTATTTTAGGAAGACCGATCGTATAGTACATCCCCGAGGCAAGGACCCATGCGAAGAGGAAGTTGAAGAGTGGGCCAGCAAGAACGATAGCTGCTCGAGGCCCGTAGGGCTTCTTTAGGAACCACCGCGTGGAGTCCTTCACCATCGCCTCTTGGAGCGGAGTCAACTTCTCATTTCCTCCCTCAATAGGAGAGGCGCCGGCGGCCGCCTGCTCCGCGATCTCTTTTTGCGACCGATTAGGATCTCCATGCACAAGGGTCGGATCATCACCCGCCATGCGCACAAAACCACCGAGCGGGATCATGCGAATCGTATAGGTCGTCTCGCCGTACTGGAATCGGGTAAGAACTCGACCGAAGCCGAGAGCGAACTCTAGCACTCCAACACCGAAGTACTTAGCGACGAGAAAGTGGCCGAGCTCGTGCACGAAGACGAGGATGCCGAGGACAAGGATCGCGGTAATAATGCTCATAACGTTCTATGTTTGAATACTCGTCGCGTGTTGTCGAGCCCACACCGACACCTCGTCGGTCAGCGAGAAAAGCTCCCTCACATCTTGATAAGACCGGGAACCGAACTTCTCAAGGGAGTCCCCTACCAATCTATGAATAGACTCGAAGGCTACAGCCTTATTCAAAAAGAGCTCTACGGCAACCTCATTTGACGCGTTAAGTACCGCGCATGCCCCATTTGCCCCCTCTAAACACTCCCTAGCCCGGCGTAATCCTGGAAACTTCTGGTCATCAACAGGGAGGAAGGTCAGCTCAGTGACCTTGGTAAAATCAAGACGCTCCATCACCCCATGGGCTCGCTCGTTCGGATACGTTAAGGCGTATGCAATCGGGCCCTTCATGTCTGGGATGGATAGTTGCGCCAAAACAGAGCCATCAACGAGCCGGATCATCGAATGAATGATGCTTTGCGGGTGGATAATGACCTCAATCCGTTTTGCTGGAACGTTGAAGAGCCATCGAGCCTCAATAACTTCAAGAGCCTTATTCATCATAGTCGCGGAGTCGATGGATATCTTTGCCCCCATGTTCCACTTCGGATGTTTGAGCGCTCGCTCGGGGGTTATGGAGCTAAAATCCGCCAGAGGGGTATGCAAAAACGGGCCGCCGGAGGCGGTAAGAATTACCGATTCGAGATCCTCCTCTTGAGTACCTTGAAGCGCCTGGAAGATGGCCGAGTGCTCACTATCAACAGGAATGATCGAGACACCAACGGCGCGGGCTCGCTCCATCACGAGCTCTCCCCCCACTACGAGCGCCTCTTTATTGGCGAGCGCGATATCCTTTCCAGAGTCGATCGCGGCAAGAACTCCAGCGAGTCCCGCCATCCCTACGACGGCCGCGACCACAACCTCAGCGCGACTCTCGCGAATCAGATTGACGATCTCTTCATCACCGCACAGGAGCTCTGTCTCGTTCCAGCGAGAGGTTGTCGGCGAAACACCGAGCCCTTTGCACAGCGCCTCAAACCCCGCAACGTCGCTCACCGCGGCCACACGGGGCCGAAACGCCCGCACTTGCTCAGCCAACGCGTCACCACGTCGACCGGCGACAAGACAATCGATGACGAATCGCTCGGGATGCGCCCTCACCACCTCAAGAGTTGAGGTTCCGATGGAGCCCGTCGAACCAACAACGGCGATACGTCGAAGCCCCATCTTACAGCGCCCCGAGAAGCAAGAGGGTCAGGACGACGGCGGGCGCAGCGCCGATCACTCCATCAAACCGATCGAGCACACCACCATGACCAGGGAAGAAGGCGCCGGTGTCCTTCAAGCCGCGAAGTCGCTTGAGGTATGACTTAGAGAGATCGGCCGCCTGCGCTGAGATAACGACAAGTAAGGACACGAATGTGAGAGATACGGTGCTTAACATTTCCCCGAGGATAAGGTGCCCCAACCCGATCCCAGCGAGGATCCCGATACCGAATCCGGCGACACTACCCTCAATCGTCTTATTCGGAGAGAGCGCGGGAGCCATCTTGTTTTTTCCCAGATACCTCCCAGCGAAGTATGCCCCTGCGTCGTTCAGAGCAACAACGCCCACAAGCCACCACACAAGGTGCACTCCCGCCGGCAGCGAAGCGATAACGATAAGCTGCGGCGCGCAGATTCCAACAAGCAGAAATGCTGGAGCGAAGCTCTGCGCGTGACGGGAGCCATCCTCAAGGCAGATTCGCCCTGCGATTGTTTGGAGGATCATAAGGATCTGCGCGCTGGCGACTATGGAGATAAAGAGGAGCTTCCAGTTAAGCGTGCAATTAACAACCGCTTGGGTGCCGACAACCGTAGCCACAAGCGCCGGAAGCGCAATGACCGCGAAGTGAACGGTCCCCCACCCCTTGCGATAGGCGGAGGTTACCGCGTCGCGAGCAAAGAGACGAGCTACCTCAAAGGCTGAGAACACAGCGACACAGCCGGCCCACGCGACCGCGAGAATCCGCCCATGTGGCATAACTAACGCGATAATGGTGAGCGCGACCGCGATAGCGAGAACGATAAGCGCGGTAAGAAGTCGGTCCTTTAACGAACCGGTATGATCAAATCGGAAGGCTGAGAGAAACGGATTACTTCCCGTCGATCTGCTCTTGAGTTCGTCCGAACCTACGATTGCGTCCTGCAAAGACATGGAGACACCTGTGAAACTCATCAGTCGTAAAATCAGGCCAGAGCACGGGAGTTACCACTATCTCCGCGTAGGCCAACTGCCATAACAAGAAGTTCGAGATGCGGTTCTCATCACTCGTGCGAATGAGAAGTTCAGGATCCGGAACATCAGGAAGGTAAAGGGAACGCGACACCATCTCCTCGGTAACCGAATCTGGATCAACCTCGCCGGCTTTGATAGCACGGCCAATCTTCTTCATCGCCTGTACTACCTCATCCCGCCCGCCGTAAGAAACTGCCAGAATGAGGTCCATCCCGTCGAGGTGCTTGGTCTTCTCCTCGTTTCGATGCAAGAGATCCTGAACGGACTGTGGCAATCGAGCGATGTCACCCATCGCGCGGAGTCGCACACCGTTTTTTAAAAGCACCTCAAGCTCCGACTCAAGATGACGCAAGAACAGCTGCATCAAACCGCCGACCTCATCGGTTGGCCGCTGCCAGTTCTCAGTGGAAAAGGCAAAGAGGGTCAAATACCGAACGCCGAGGCGCCGCGCCTCTTCAACCGTTGAGCGAACGCTCTTGGCGCCGTTACGATGCCCCTCCACACGGGGAAGGAACCGCTTCTTCGCCCACCGACCGTTGCCATCCATGATAATAGCGACGTGCGCAGGGATTACCTTTAGCGCGGTTCGCGCTGAGTCCCCCTCCTTCACCCGTGCTACTACTGATTCGCTCTCCATGGTCATTTTTTTGGATATCGTTAATCTGGGGGGAGGTCAAACCTCCATCAACTCCTTCTCCTTTGCGGATGCGGCGGTGTCCACCTCAGCGATCACCTTATCGAGGATCTTTTGGATCTCATCCTGAGCGCGGCGAGAATCATCCTCGGAGATCTCCTTGCTCTTGACCTGCTTCTTTACGTTCTCCACCTCATCACGGCGAAGATTACGGAGAGCGACCTTGGCCTCCTCCGACATCTTTCCAACCTTCTTGATAAGGTCCTTGCGACGCTCTTCATTCAGAGCCGGGATAACAACTCGGATAAGAGATCCCTCACGAGATGGATTCAAGCCAAGCTCTGACTGTTGAATCGCCTTCTCAATCGCCTCAACAGCACCCGCGTCGTACACCTGAATGGTAAGCATCCGAGGCTCTGGAGCCGAAACCATCCCGAGCTGCTGAATAGGACAACGCGAACCGTAGTAGTCCACCTGTACGGTCTCAAGGAGCTGTGGAGTCGCTCGTCCTGAACGGAGACGACCAAGTTCCTTCTTGAAGTGCTCAAGTCCCTTAGCGCAGTTGGCTTTGTATGCGTCAAATTTACCACTCATACCATATCCTCCAGTTCAATCGTTTGAATGCCTTATCCTTCAACGAGGGTTCCCACGACATCGCCACAAACGATCCGTTTAAGGTTCCCCTCGACTCCCACGTTAAACACCACGATCGGAAGATTGTTTTCCATACACAGCGAGATCGCCGCTGCATCCATCACCTTCAAGCCCTTCTGTAGGACATCCATGAAGGTGATCTTCCCGAACGGCTTTGCGTTAGGGTTTTTCTTGGGGTCTGAATCGTATACCGCATCGACCTTCGTTCCCTTAAGAAGGATCTCGGCCCCAACCTCCATAGCGCGGAGGCTGGCGGCGGTATCAGTGGTGAAGAATGGATTCCCTGTTCCACACGCGAAGATAACAACACGCCCTTTCTCAAGGTGTCTCGTCGCGCGGCGCTTGATGTAAGGCTCTGAGATCTCCTTCATCTCAATAGCGGAGAGCACTCGGGTGTATACCCCTTCAGCCTCAAGGCGATCTTGAAGGGCGAGTGCGTTGATGGCGGTCGCCAACATTCCCATGTAGTCGCCGGTTACTCTATCGAGTCCCTGGGAACCCGCCTGCACACCGCGGAAGATATTACCTCCCCCGATAACGACTCCGACCTCAACGCCAAGCTGTGTCACCTCACGAATCTGGCTAACAAGCGCGTTGATGATGGAGGACTCGATTCCAGTCCCCTTCTCACCACCAAGGATCTCGCCACTCAGCTTCAGAAGGATTCGCTTATACTTCACGTTGGTCATGGATTCTCCGGAGATGTAGCGCTCGAAAGTGATCGGTTTCTCGGGAGCATCACTACGATCGCTCCCGTATATCCCCGTCGGAAACCGATACGACGGCGACATCGGCAGTCATCATCCTTCTACAAGATGAAGACTGCCGCGCCTTGGTGGTTATTACTTACCCACCATCGCTGCAACGTCTTCAGCGAGGTTTCCAGCAACCTTCTCCACGCCCTCACCCACCTCAAGTCGGCTAAAGCGTCGAACTGTTACCTTCTCACCACATCGCATGCTCATGTCATCGATAAGGGCCTTAATCGTCTTCGACTCGGTCTCATCTTTGATGTAGATCTGATTCATGAGGACAACGGCCTCAAGGAACTTCTCAATCTTGCCCGGAAGGATGATGTTAGCCTTCTTCTTTTGTTCATCGTTAAGCTGGTCAATGAGTATCTCTTTTTCCTTCTCAAGGATCTGCTCTGGAACTTCCTCAACGGTGAGGTAACGAGGCTTCATAGCCGCGACGTGCATAGCGAGGTCCTTAGCCAACTGACGAAACTCGTCTCCACGACCAACGAAGTCGGTCTCGCAGTTGAGCTCTACCACGGACACAACTTGATCTCCTGGGTGGATGTACACCCCGAGAGTGCCCTCGGCAGCGGTCTTTCCGGAACGCTTCTCGATATCCTTGAGGCCCTTCTTACGAAGTATCTCAATAGCCTTCTCGATAGATCCCTCAGCCTCGGTTAAGGCGCCCTTGCAGTCCATCATTCCAGCCCCGGTCATCTCACGAAGCTTCTTAATCATGTCACTGGTAATCGCAGACATACTCTCTCCTATCTTGGTTTGAATAAAAAACTATAGGTCACATAGCCGCGCGCACCTCACTTCAGTAAAACCGAAGCGATGGTGCGCGCGGATGTGGAGCGGCAGCTTACGCTACGGCAGCTCCACCCTCGGTTACGTTACCAACGAGCTTGGCCTCAGCGCGCTTTCCAGCGTCTACGCCATTTTGTTGGTCGCTACCTGGCACACGAGCCTTGTAGATCGCGCGCCCTTCAAGGACAGCATCAGCAGCCGCCGAGAGGAAGAGCTTCAAGGTACGCGCCGCATCGTCGTTTGATGGGATCGGGAAATTTACAGCTCCTGGATCGGCGTTCGTATCAACGAGCGCTACAACCGGGATATGAAGTCGATTAGCCTCAGCTATCGCGATCTGCTCCTTCACAACGTCAACAAGGAAGATTACATCTGGAACCTTCTTCATATTGCGGATACCACCAAGGTTAGCCTCAAGTTTCTCAACCTGACGGCTGATGTCGAGACGCTCCTTCTTGGTGATTCGAATCTTGGAGCCTTCCTGAGCTGACTCCGCAAGGAGGTTCTCCATCTTGCGCATCCGCTCAATCGAATTCTTAATCGTCTGGAAGTTGCTCAAGCAACCACCGAGCCATCGGGAAGCGATGTAGAAAGCTCCACATCGTGAAGCCTCTTCCTTTACGATCTCCTTGGCCTGTTGCTTCGTAGCTACGAAGAGAACGTTTCCTCCGAGAGCGACACGGTCAACGATGTACTTGCGAGCCACCTCCCACTTCTTGAGGGTGAGATCGAGGTTGATGATGTGAACACCATTGCGAGCACCATAAATATAAGGAAGCATCTTTGGGTTCCAACGCTGTGTCTGATGACCGTAGTGCGCGCCGGCATCCATCAGGGTGCGGATGGTTACTGGGGTGCCTGGCTCGATAGCCGCAGGCGTAGCTGTAGCGGTATTCTTCGTACTCATTCTATCCTTTACGTCTTAGTTTGACCTCCCCGCCCGATATACTGAGCGCAAAAGGTCGTCCTATCTTTGGACATTACCTTTCGCCCTCAAGCACTAAGACCGATGCGGGTGCGATAAGTTAGCGTCTCGGTATAGCACCTTTGACCCTGTACTGCCAACTCTCCCCCCTCTTTTCCTCACATTCCCTGCTTCTTGGATGAGACTAAGGATTGAGGAGCTGATAAAATACGATAAGTTTTCGGCGCTCAGCACGTATTCCTACACCTTTTAGGGCTCTTTTTCCCTCGGGATTAGGTGGAGGTACCGATTGACTTTAGTAGCAATTATAGGGAGTTATATGCAAAAGCTCATTCATCTTGTTATGGACTATGCCCCCGGGGACCTGGCGTGCGCAGAGGTGGTGTCGGCTCTTGCCGCCCAGATCCCGGCCGATTACCACTGGCATATCACCTCGGTGAACAGCTTCGACACCGTTTCTACCGGCTTCGTGGTCGCCCAGCTCGGCAATCAATCCGAGGCCCGACGACCCAAGGACACCCTTATTTACGCCAACTGCGCCCCTCGCAAGGACCGGCGTGAGGCTCGCACCAATAATGAGGGAGAAGGTTTTCTCTACGGGATCCTGAACAGCGGCGTTGGAATCATGGCCGTTAATTCCGGCTTCTCCCTCTCCTTCGTGCGCGAAGAGCTCAAGGAGCTCTGGGCGATTAAGGTAGATGTGGGGGGCTCTCAATTCCGCTCGCGGGACAACTTTCCTAAGCTCGTCGGCATGGCTGCCCGTGGTGAGAACGACTTCCTCATCGAGCGTCTCGATCCCATGAAGGTTGTCGCTCCGCCACCAACATCCGCAATCGGGTACGTCGACTCCTTCGGCAACTTGAAAACCACACTAAGAGATGGAGACCCTTTAATCGCCAACCTCGAGCCAGGGCAGCGCGTTCGCATCGCAATCAACGATGTTGAGATGGCAGCGACCGTCGCGGCGGGAAGCTTCAACGTTCAGGAGGGAGATATCGCGTTCTCTCCTGGATCGAGCGGACACGACAGAAAGTACTGGGAGATCTTCCAGCGTGGAGGATCGGCGTGGCACACGTACAAGAAGCCACGAACTGGATCGCATATTACGATTGGGTCTTCGTGAAATCGAGTTAATCCCGACGTGAACGTGCTCGTCCACGTTCACGTGGTCTCCCGTCCTAACCAATGTCTACAGCAGTAGTCATTGGGGGGCGCGGGGGGAAATCCACATGTGGATAACTCTCCTACCTCCCTGTTTGTGTGTACTCCTATGCCGCTTGGCTGTGAACCTCCTGTTGGGTTCTCAGCCCAAGCGAGAAGTGAGTTCGTTTAGTGTTATACACTACGATTGCACGAACAGCTGCAGCTCGTAGAGCATAGAAGTCGCGGAAGTCAGTATTGCTGCCACGAGTTTAGAGCGGCTCTTGTAGGCTGTAAAGAAAGTGGCCGCATACATCCCTGTGCCGAAAGCGCTCCCGGCTAGCGCCTTGAGTAGGATCGTGTGAATTGCTACGCTAATTCGATGGTTCAGCAGATCTTACACCACGCGGATGCTATAACGCGCGCCCAAGACTTCACTGGTAAGCTTATCAGTACCTTTTCCCAAAGATACAGAGAGCCGCTAGTTCTGACTCGGGCTGATAATTTCGCCCGACTGGCTGATTGTGTTAACCTCATAGACTATGAGGTTAGCGGCGTGGCTCGTGAGGTGGCCTTGAGTTTTAGTCGGTATGATGTGGCGGCTCTCCTATGCCAACATCATTTGAAGTCCCACTTGGATACACGCCTTGAATCTGATCAACATCACGCTTTTATTGATGCGATCTTTCCTAAGTTATATAGCAAGTCCGGAAACGAGTATAGGCGGATGATGTTAGACATCGATAACCTGATTTGTGCTATCCCGGAAGCAGCCCTCTCGAATGAACTTGAAGTGTGAAAAGGGAATGGAAATTGATTCGCGTTGCTCGCGATCAAGCCATTGACTTGAAAGAGTCAAACTACACAAGAAGTTTTAACGATGCATTTCACAATCCTATGCTTGATCATTGTGCACCAATATACTACGACTACTGGACCCGAAAAGAAGCCTCCAGTGCTACTGAGATTCGCGAACAGATCCGGAATTATCAGGATCTCCAAACAGGTGGGATCACCTCATTTCGGTAACATTTATTTTGAGCCATTTCGCACTTAGCGCTGGCAAGCTCAAACACTAGACCGTTATCCCGTAGGGTGCTAGGTCAACGATGATGGGTCCGCTCGCTCATAATACCCGTCGCAGAGGTTATCGTCGAACAGGGTCAATATATGGTGAAATGCCCTACAGGAAAGGTAGCTACCCCTCTGGTTGTGTTGGTGGTTGTGACATCACTTGTGAGCTGTAGTAGTCATCGGCAACAGACACATGCAACCCCCTCTGAACTCGCTGCGATCCAGATCCGGAAGCTGAGTAGTGCGCCTACTAGCGTTTCAGATGCCTTCGTAACGGCGTGTAAAGATGCTGGGGGACAGGTATATGGTTCCCAGGGGGTATCCCCATACGTACCGTTGTACATGAGCTTACCATCAGCCGTTCCCCCAAAAACAAGTGATCGGGATCTTCGAAACGGCGCGGGTGGGACCTGTCGACTACCTATCCAATACAACCTAGAGCAACAGTCCACCCTGACATCTCTGATGAGAATTCCCTACCTCGGTGCGCTGCTTGCTATCCCGGCTGCTATCGAATCCAGTTCACAGTTAGATGATTTTCATAATAGGCCCTTCACCATAGAATCAGAACTGAAAGCTGGGCCCAAGAACAAGTCCTCCGACCTGCGACTCCGAATCTATACGGTGAACTCTCAGCAAATTACAGACCCAGAGGTCTATTCCGAGTGGTTCGGTAAGGTCAACGACGCTCTCAACCCCAAAAATCAGATCACAGATACCAAGGTCGAAGGGATCGAATCTGAGATGCCTGCGGTAATCGCCGCTGTCGGCCAAGGTCGGTCGATCGACGTTGATTCCATTATGGAGGATAACGCCGATGGAGGCGACGCAGCTTTAGCTCGCTCCGAGCGCGGGCGGATCGCTCAGATCCTCGGAGATGCAGATCGGAGCATTGCGGAATTTGACGAGAGTATTGAGGAGATACAGGAGTTCGAGGAGCGCGCGACCGTAAGTCTACGCGAGATCGGTTCCCACGCGGCTGCCCTCGTCGTCAATGATTCTATGATCTCCTACGAGCCGGCGGGATTTGAGCGCGTGCTGGTCTACCATTTTCAAGGGCTCAATTACCTCATGAAGGGAGATCTCGAGGCCGCCGGCGTAGAGGTGCGTAGGGCAAACGCCGAACAGGAGCTCGCCCTAAAGGCGCATGAGGATGAGATCCTTGAGGCTGAGCGGAACGCGGATGAGCAGGGCTTCAAGATGTCAGATCTCCTTCCCGGCTTTATGAAGCTGTTCGGTAATTCGAAGAAGATTGCCAGCCAGGTTAAGAACTCGTTCCAGAATGCATATACCTTTTACATGTCAGGTGTTGTTCATGAGCTGCGAAATGAACCGAATGACGCTTACATCGATTATAAAAAAGCGCTTGAGATAGCTCCTACAAATAAGGTTATTCAGAGGGACGTAGCTCGGCTCGCAACATCTCTCAACATGACCGAGGATATCGCAAAATTTAGAGGAAGATTCCCCTCCACCTTCTCCGCGGCGACCGCGGTAAAGTCATCTAAGGAAGAGGTCGTAATCCTTTTTGAGGACGGTCTCGTCCCTGAAAAAGAGGCGGTCTCTTTTCCCGTGCCGATACCGATACCGGGGGCTGAGGGGGGCACCGCGGTATCTATCCCGATCTTCAACGCGTCGCCGAAGCCAGTGAAGCCGCTCGTGGTTACATCTGCTGGCAAGAAGATCGCCGAGTCTGAATTGATCTGCGCTATCGATGCGTTGGCGGTTAAGGCGTTCGAGGAGGATGCGACCGCCATGCTCACCAGACAGATAGTGCGCGCCGCTCTTAAGGGCGCAGCGGCATCGATGGCGACGAAGCATGGAGGTGGATTGGCTGGCGCGGCGGTGAGCCTTTACAACGTCGCGTCGGAGAAAGCGGACACTCGGAGTTGGCGCAGCCTACCCCAGAACGCGCAGGTGGTTCGAATCCACGCGAAGCCAGGACAGGTACTTGAACTCGCGCATGCCGGCAGTGGATCAACTGGTTCGGTCACGATACCGGAAGATGTTGGCAAGATGACGCTAGTGCGCGCGACCAGAGTAGGAACAAAACTCTTTGTGCAGCAGGTAACGCTTTAGAGGATCTGGAATATCGGTATCGATTCCGGCCCGTTGGGGTCCACGTTCGCTTCGCCACGGCGAGCTACCCTTCCTTTGCTTCGCTGTGAGAGGAGGTAAAGTCCGGTTATCGAGTGCATTTGCTAGCTAGCGGAGGAGTCGGAGCGATACATTCAGTGCGCGACTAATCCTCGTCCTGGCGCGCTGCCTTCACCTTTTGAAGGACCTTTACGTCTACCTTATCCTGAGGTCGCCCCGCTAGCTTTTTGACATGAATCAAGTCATCGATGTCGATTACCCGAAGTGTTGTCGTGCCCAATTTTATGCTTTTAGCTCTTTTGATGAGGCGCACGACATCAACTCCCTTTAAACGATTTAAGATATCGACGCGAAGAGGCGGTATACCAAAGACATATAATAGCCCTGGCTTTGTGAGTTCATCCTCGCTGAGATTATCGATTGGGGCCCCAAATTCCCTTAAAGCTTTCAGAAGTGCCTTTGCGTTTTTTTGAGTTGGTGCAACAACAAGATCAAGATCCTTTGTGGCACGGGGCTCGGCATGAATCCCAACCGCATAGCCCCCGATTAAAGCATAAGCAACCTTATACTTTTCTAATGCACGCAGTAGTTCTAAGAAGTCGGGGTACATGATCGGTGTTGTTCTTTAGTTGATAGGCGAAAAGAGAGAGTTGGCAGGTCAGGTCGAATTTCTGGGCATACGTCAGCCCTCTTGTTCCATCTAGGGAGCTGACGTCACTATGTGCATCTTCACTCCCCACAAACCTAAAACCACCGACCTGGCGCGCGGGCTTTGTTGTGCGTCGCTGTCTTCTGGGTGGATGTCTTCGCTTGGTCTTAGTCAACATTAGGTTTACTAATATTATTTCCGTCGAGGAATCCCAACCCCCCTGCTTTTCAAACCAAGCCCGCATAACGCAAGATGCGGAAAAGCGCGGAGAGGATCTCTACGTTGAGACAAATGTATCCGCATCCGACTCCTCGTGCTCCGTGAACGCACCCCGCGCTGAGAATCCTTGAACGCTCGAACGGTGCAGTCGAATTAACCTTGGGTGCAATTCCCAAGTCAAAAGCTGTGTCTCCCCCGAACACCGCGATCACCTAAATCAAGTCTGTCTATTAACAGACGAATTTTTTCTGCCAAAAGTTGTTGAATTTCAAGACCCCAAAAAACTGTTAAGTCCGGCAAAACATTCCGAAAATATCTCGCAACAAATTGCCTTATAAATGAGACTTGCGGATCCAGCTCTTCGTTGCTCAGCCGATGCCAATCATGGAGATCATCAGTTGGCTTAGTTTTCAACATAGTCGCCGCTACCAATAACGAAACAAAATGCGGTGCTATGCGATCAGCTATAGCTTGATCAAGTGCCCGGGGATCATTTGGTTTTGAGACAGCGCTTCTCCTTATCTCTGTGTGCCCAGATGAGGGTGGGCCATCAGGAGTCCAAGCTTTTAGCTGAACAAACGCAGCTCCTATTACTGAAAGCACTCTGTGCATTTCAGAGACATCTTTTGTATCTGAATTGAGCCAATCTCGATTAACTGAGATGACTTTTCCCTTCCAGTCCATCCTAAGGTTAAGTTCTGCATCAGCTCCAAAAGTGACCAATTCAAACCGAAAACCTAGCTGTTCGGCGATAGAAAGCCCTTCAACAAACAGGCTATTCGGTTTTTTACCTTCGATAGAGTTGAGAGATGTAAGCAGATGCTTGACCCCCTTATCGAATTTGCCATCGGAGTCAGTAAGCATCCCTCTTGAATCTTTTTCAATTGCCGCTAAAGCGTCTTTAATTTGTATGAAGGAGCGTTGGGATAGATGCTTAGTAATTGCTGGCGCAGTAACTGATGACAAAGCAGCGACCGCCGCAGTCATCCATTCACGGCGTGAAGTGTTATGCGTTACCGTATTCATGCTTTCCAGGGTAACGACAACGCAACCTATAAGTCAATAGGGCGTCGCAATGGCGATATGGCTCAAAATAAATGTTACCGAAATGAGGTGATCGCACCTGTTCGGTAAGGTCGTTGGCTCACAATTCCATGTTACCGAAATTGAGGAGGTAGGCATGGAAGAGGTAGTAAAACGTCATAATCTTGAATCCTTTCCTCCTGCACCGGGGCTACCTCCCCAGCCTGAGGTAGCGGAAGCGCTGGTAGTCGGATGCCTGGACTCCGGAGCCAAATGGCCGAAAGCCTCTGTGCGGGAAAACAGAAAACAGCTCACAGTAGATACACGAGTGCCCTGCGAAACGGAGAACGCACTACGGCTCTATACAGTGAACACTACGGGTACAGAGCGTTCGCTAACTTCGGCATCGACGGAGGATACAAGCCGGGAGGATACCTGAGACCTACCTCCCCTTGTTTCCACCGCTCCCGAATATCACGTGCTTCATCCATAAGGTTCTTAAAAAACTTCACCCAGCAGGAAGCCCCCGCGCCTCAAGGCGCCTCTAGCAGGGTGGTAAAAAATGATTTCCTGTTGCGCATTTCGATAGTTTGACTGCAACTTCGTTGGAGCCGCCTCGTTTCGTCAAAACCGCCGTACCGGGCATCCGACACCGCTTAACGACTACCCCGTCGCAGATACAACTCGCAACGAAAAACTCACGATGAACATCCAACCCCATATACACCTGCTTACCTTCGTAACTGGGTGTTCCGATATCCCTCTCCTCTCAAAGTAATTATTCAGTCCAATCACTTCGATTACTTACGGGCGGAGAGGGATTCTTTTAGGGGTCTACATAGCAACTGTTAGAGAAGGTCGGATATCAAGCCTATTTGGCATGAGAGAGGATCCGTTTGAAGGTGAGCTGCGATTTCATGCGGGCATCGACCCCCGAAGGTACAACAGCTTGAAGCGCTCCTGAAGAAGGTAAGCGCCCCATCCGCTACCAAATCCCCAGCTGTCGGCGAAATCAAGACCATCGACAATCATCAAGCTGTAGTGGGTCAAATAACAGTTAATGGTCAGCAATTAGATACCCTCTTGTCGGAGTGGTCTTTTAACAAATCACGATCGGATCAACACGAGTATGCCCCAAAATTAGGTTACCGGATGGCTACCCGCGCAGAGAATCGAGCGTATGCAGATAGTTTGCTTGCAAAAGAGGAAGATAAATCAATTGTAACTTAGCTGAAGCCAATGCCCTTGAAACCTACAGGGGTAGTTACGTACGGGATGATCAAGGCGGGCTTGCTTTTGATGGTCGGCGTGTTAGCGGCCTCGACCCCCATTGGGACGGCCGCGCCTTTCCTTACTGTGGGGCGTTGTTTGTGCGCGCTTCTGCGGAATCAAAATAATTTGATCGTTGATCATTGGTTTCTTGGTCCCCTCCGCTAGGAGGGGTTGGGTCTTTGATCATTGGTCCTTTGATCGAAAAATTTTGTTCGTCAGGCAGCTAACTTCAGCGGCACATAAGCCCCGCCCCTTTTTACTGCGATCTCACCCCCAAGGGCTACAATCATCTTTATAAAGGTCTTAAGAGTCATGTTCTTGTGTTTGCCAGAACGAACACTTTGAACGACAGAAGGCGCTACCCCTATTTGCTTCGCCAGTTTTCTCACAGAAACGTTATCTTCTGCCATCATTGCGAGAATGAGTTCAGAAAGCACAAGTTCGCTATACTCTTTCTCAAAGAGCTTTCGAAACTTTGGATTCTCCATCTCTTTTTCGTAGGTGGACTTAGTATTAGCGCGCTTTTTCATAATAGGTGCCTCTCTTAATCCGTAACTCAAAGTCTGCTTTTGCCTTCAATGCTCTCGATTTCTCCCCAGAAGGCAGCTTTTTGCCCTTCTTCTCGAAGCCGTTTGTGATGAGGATCTTTTTACCTGTCACAAAGAAGCACAGGTAACGATCAGGTTGCGGCTTAAAGGCAAAAATCTGATCTCCTTCGTTCCTAAGCTTCGTTATATCGAAAATCTTCCCGATATCTCGCATTATCCGAACCAACTTAAGGAACTTAATTCGACGCTCGTCTGAGAGGCCCTCGTAATACTCACGAGCGGGACAGTGACCCCGCTCATCAAAATACCACTCGATCAAAAAAGCTTGCCCCTTATAGACCAGGACGTCAGAAGACTTCATGCCCCTAGTGTACTGATATATCGGTACAGTTGCAAGGTTCTTTATACTTTGAAAATACCCCCTATCTAAACCCTTGTATCGTCGTGATAATCCAGCTTATCACGTAGGTGGAATCCATTGGCGGGATCGGTGAGAAATCATTTTTTACTTGATACGTGTACCAAATTTGATACATTCTATTTATGAAGAAGGTCATCTTTCATCCAAAAGCTAGGGAAGCCATCAGGAAGCTTCCCGATCTGCATAACGTGACTAAGAAATTAAATTCAAATAGAATGCACTTATGGTTGACGAAATAAAAGAAAAGCAAGCCTTGCTACAAGAGCTAAGAGAAGAAATGGAAAAACTTCTCTGCTCAGACAGTGTATCCGAGGATGAAAAGGTTGATCGGATGAATAAGGCTCTAGCGATAATTGAAGGAGAGAATCGTGACTGAAGTAACTACCCAAGCAGTTGAAGGTAAAATTGTTGAGGGACAAACGCTATTAACTGACTTTATTACTAAAGCAGGTGCAAGCCTTGATAGTGCGGCTGCTAACCAATCGAACAAGCTCTCAAATGAAGAAATGGCACATAGAGTTGATGTTGCAATCGTCATTCTCAAAGGTGATGCTCAAACTAGCCAAGAGAGTAGTCCGCATGTAAATGACTTTGCGACAAAA
Source organism: Pseudomonadota bacterium (assembly GCA_039799965.1). GTDB lineage: Bacteria > Bdellovibrionota_C > UBA2361 > UBA2361 > OMII01 > OMII01. The sequence continues at coordinate 2,884 of JBDLRS010000015.1, read as the reverse complement.
GTTAATGACCATACATTCACTTATCGCGTTGTAGGCCCTACGACCGATTCATCCCAAGAGAGCTATATTCATCGGAAATTGGGCGTCGATCCAAATTTTGTATTACAGGGATTGAAATACATAGGCGTTGATGTTTCGGTAAAAGTGCCGATACTGAGCGAAGCGACCCTGGATACTGGTTCAAATAATAAAACTCGTGCAGAACAAAATCGGCACTATGAGGGCGGTCTTGCTGATCCAATACAAGCTACTAACATTGCCATAGAGGCTATTTGCGCGGCGAAGACGGCAGGGATTGATTTGAGAAGTATCAATAGCGAGTCATGGGAAGAAAAGGGCGGCCGAATCAAGGCAGAAGCTCTTAAAGCAGGTTTAGATGAAGGGACCGCCACAGTGCTTGAGAAGCTCACTGCTGGTGTTATCAGAGTAGGTGGTGGGTCGCGCTCTGGTGCGCTCGGTGTTCATGATGATGGTCGCTTGTATCTGTATGACGGCTTCGACCGTAGCTATCCTCACTGCTGGGCTTTTGGTGCGCGTCCTGCTCCGGAATCAAAAATTTGATCGTTGATAATTGGATTCTTGATCTAATTATTGGTTAATTTGATTTTGATCATTGGTATTCCGAAAATTTTTCTTGGATCTGATACCCTATCTATTATAGCATAGCTTTACCTTGGAAATGATAAGGCGCTCAAGGTTAAAGATGATCTTTGTCAGGCGCTGTTTCTGCTTCAACAGGGATACAAGCTCTCGATGCCACTATCAAGGCCGATGCCGAGCGTAGTCCCTGGGATGGAAGAGCTGCGCGTAAAGGGAAGAGATGGGATTTATCGAGCTTTCTACTTCACTAGGTCAAGTGAGGGCATCTTGGTGGTTCATGTATTTAGCAAGAAAACGCAAAAGACCCTCCCTCTGGATATCGAGTTAGGTCGGAAGCGTTTAAAGGAGATGGGGCATGGCTAAGCAAAAAGTTGTCGTTGCACGAAACGGGGCAGAGCTCGCTAAGGTGCTTGGTCTCCCAGCAACTGCGGCCCACGAATGGCGTGCGAGAAGTGAGCTTGCCTCAGCACTCATTGCAGCGGTCGAAAGAGAAGAGCTGACTCATGCAGAGGTCGCCAAACGAGCTAAAACTTCCCGTACTCGTATCACCTCTATCCTCAATAGAAACCTTCAGCATGTCACCTCTGACCTGCTCATCAGAATTCTTGGAGCTCTTGGATACGAGGTGAAGCTCTCTGTTTCGAGAACAAAGATAGCGGCCTAAAACTGGCGTGAAGCTTGCTATGCCAGCGGTGTAACTAAGATATGACAGACTCCCCACAACCTACAAACACCAACCTTCTTCAAGCTCTCTCTCCGACCCTGGCCGCCGTAGCAGCCATCCCAGAGGAAGAGATCTGGCTCGCAAAACAGAAGAGCCTCCGAACCAGGAGAGCCTACCGGCAAGACGTCCTCCACTTCATGCAGACAGTAGGAGCTCGCTCGCGCGAAGAGTTGAGTACCATCGATCACAAAGCCGTGATCGCCTGGGAGCGGTATATGCGGGAGGTTGAAGGGGTGCAGGCATCGACCATCCGATGAAGGCTTGCAGCACTCTCGTCACTCTTTCGACACCTTGTTACCCACGGGCACGCCGCGAAGAACCTGGTGAATGAGATTGAGAGGCCCGCAATCAACAGAGACGAAGGGACAACGCTTGCTTTCTCGAAGGCGCAGGCGCGAAAGATTTTCGATGCACCCTCCCCTGATACGGTTGAGGGGCTGAGGGATCGAGCGATCCTCTCCATTGGTCTTCAGGTAGGACTACGCCGAGCTGAAATAGCATCGCTTAAGGTCTCAGACCTTCACCAAAACAGGGGCTTTGATTCGCTTCGAGTCGTGCGAAAGGGAAACAGGAAAGATGCTCTCGCCATCAATCCACAGACAGCACACAGAATTCAAGCGTATCTAGAGGTGGTAGGTCACGGAGATGACTTAGATGGTGCTCTCGTGCGGCCACTTCATCACAACAGGCACAGCAAAGATGCCAGGCGACGGATGCATCCAGACGCCATAGACCGAGTGCTGAGAAAGTACGCGCGTCAGATAGGGCTTTCGCGAGGCTACTCTGCGCACTCTATGCGCGCCACGTTTATTACAACCGCTCTAGAGAATGGGGCGAGCCTAGAAGATGTGCAGAAAGCAGCAGGGCACAGAGACCCCTCAACGCCTAATCCTGCCCCCGCCAGGTCTCTCCGTGAGGGCTCAAGCGTGTCTCGTGAACAGCATCTGATTCATGTGCTGTATGTTCCGAAAGCGAGAGATGGTGGTCGTTCGATGGATGACGTCTGTATCGGTAGTGGAAACTCCGGCTTTGAGCGGAGCTTGAGGGATATTTGCCAAACGTTGAAAAACGAATTTCCGAATATCTCCACGTGCCCTGAAATAGCCGAACCAATTGTTACTATTCACCCGGTATCAGCAGCATGAGCGAAGACCGATTTGCCGCGCAGCACGTCAGCCAGAGCTGTGAGAGTGTTTAGCCCTCGTTTCTTTGCAGTTGAGATAAACCCCCTAATTCTGCAGAAGGTTTGAGCCCCGTGAGATGTTCTGTGGCATCCTGAGATCTTCTGCTTGAGCTTTTGCATTCTCAAATCCCGCTCTCCTTGGTTATTGGTAAACGGAACATTGAGATTCTCTAGGAAGCGAAGTACTTGAGCTTTATGGCGGTCAAGCCTGATAAGAAGATTTTTGCTTGGTCGCTGCTTCAGCCTACCACGGGCGCCCTTCTTGCGTTCACCAAAATCAGGAAGCGTTGCATGAAACGCATAACCACGAGCGACGATGTCGTCATATCCTCTTTCAATTTCTGCTCGCTTCTCTGCTGAGAGATCCTGCGTCTCGT
>JBDLRS010000014.1:0-11568 GCA_039799965.1 Pseudomonadota bacterium | reverse complement strand
TACGCCTCCGGTTTTTTCGTCGTCTCCGCCTCGTTTCGTCAAAACTCTCAAAATGCTCACGACGGAACCATTTTTCACCACCCTGCTAGTTCGGCAGCGAAGAGATAAAGTTGCTCGTTCGGGTACGTTCACGTTTACGTGCACGAGCACGTTCACGTGGAAAGGGCGCTATGTATGAGCCAAAACAGGGGTTTACGTTACCTCTGTGCTCGTTGGCACCCAATCCATTCCACGATGAGCCAAATTTCAAATGACAAAGTGATTGTAGTCAGATGCGCCATTTTCAGACCCGCAACTGCCGAATGTAGGATCATGGATTTCCGTAGTCCTCGGGCAAGGATTGCGGATCTCAGGAGAGATCTAGCCCCCGCCAATGAACCACCGCTCGCCTGAAACTCATCCTTATCCTCGAACGTTTCAAGGCCTATCAGGGATGCCGATATGCCTATTTCCCGAGCGTGTCTCATGCTTACAGCGAGCTGACCCGGAAAAAGTATGGGAAGGAAGTAGTCGAAATCGCCCCGCTCAGCTAGCCCAATAAGCCTACCTCCTGGAGCAGGCGAATGCTCCCTTGACGGGAACGCATCCCAAAAGAGGCCCCCGTTTGAATGACATGTTCGATATGATGCATCTTTCCCTCTCGAATGAGCGCTCGCACAGCGGATGTCGCTTGCAAAACCTCTACGACCAACGAGCGCCCGCCGTGACGATTCGCTACGAGCTCTTGAGCCACAACCCCCTCCAGGATATCCGCGAGAACAGTGCGGATGTGAGCTTGCTGCTCTGCGGGAAACACATCCACGATACGAGAGATCGTCTTCGCTGCGCTCGAGGTATGGAGCGTTGAGATCACGAGGTGTCCCGTTTCAGCGGCTTGCAATGCGAGCGTTATGGTTTCGAGGTCTCGCATCTCTCCCACAAAGATGATGTCGGGATCTTCGCGAAGCGCTGACCGAAGAGCGGTTGCAAAGGTATCCACGTGCGTTCCGACTTCCCGTTGCGACACCAGGGAGCGTCGCATTTCATGCACGAATTCGATCGGGTTCTCGATGGTGACGATATGTTTAGCGTCACGGCTATTTATGAGATTAACCATGGAAGCCGCGGTGGTTGATTTGCCCGACCCGGTAGGACCGGTGATCAGTACAAGGCCACTCCGTAGCGATGTCCACGATGCTACGGTTTGAGGCAACCCCAAACTCTCCAGCGCAGGTGGTGCACTTGGAATTCGACGCAAGGAGAGCGCTCGACCTCTTCGTTGGGAATATCCGTGAACTCGCCACCGTTCACCACCCACAGAACAGGCGGCGTCAACGTCGTGACCCTGCGCCAAGGTGTCACGTTGTTCCTCAGAAAGCAGGGAGTGGAGGAGTAAAGCAAACTGTCCCTCAGTGATAGAGGCATCATTGATTGCGTTCAGGACACCATGCACCCGCCCCAAAGGAGGATCTCCCTCTCGAAGGTGAAGATCGGAAACGTGAGCCTGAATAGCTCTTTGAAGTAATTCTTGGAGGTGCATTGTAACCTACCCGCTTGGATGGCGCGGAACTATTCGAGAGCCCTGAAGAAATGTTGCGAATTTGCAAGGGAGATGGTGGCGTGACGCCGACTCGGGCCAAACACCCAACGTTGTGCGCCCCACTGGATATAACCTACCAAGCCGGCGGCCTCACTTTACGCCTCCCTGGGTCGGTCGTATGATACGGGGCCCGCGAACAGAAAGTTACCTGTGGCGGGATGACGAGCTCAGCCTACCCTATGCCCCCCACCTCGCTTACACATGCTCGGAAGATCCTTGGCCTACACGGCTCCGCCGCGGGGTGGTTCCTTGCCCGTGAGATTCAGAGCCATCCGAAGGCTGTCATCATCTGTAACGATCGCAAAGAGGTTGAAGATGTCTTAGAGGACCTTCGATTCTTTCAAGGCACCGGTGGCGTATCCGTCTTTCCATCGTGGGAAACCCTCCCCCTTGAGCCCGTGTCACCAGGAACTGAAATCTCTTCGCAGCGCATTCAAACACTTTACGAGATTACCCACGCCCAGTCATTTACCGTAGTGACCTCCGCTGAAGCTCTCCTTCAAAGAATCCTTCCACCGGACTACCTGGATCAGCTCAAGATCGATATTCATGTAGGCAGCCTGATCAATCGGGATCCCTTTGTTGCTACCTTACTGGACGGAGGCTTCAATACGACGAAGAGGGTCACGCAGGTCGGAGACCTTGCAATCAAAGGCGCCGTTATTGACCTTTTTCCCGGAAACACCCATCAACCCGTGCGCATCGAGTTCGACTTTAACAAAGTAGTGCGCCTTGTCACCTTTGACTCTGAATCGCAACGCTCCTTGTTGGAGATCCCTTCTCTATCGATCCTTCCGGTAAAGGAGTTCCCTCTGCCTTCGTGGTACGCCAACGCCAAGGAGCGCATCACCGCCACCCTCAAGGAGCGCGCAATGGCGATAGGCACTCCTCTTCGTGAAGTTGACAAGGTTCTTCAAGCGCTCGACCAGCGGGCTGAGTATCCAAGTCTCGAACTTCTTCAATATATCTTCGCGCCGAGCGTTACGAGCCTCACGCGACTTCTTCCAAGGGATACGAAGGTTTTTGCCTTGGACTCGCACAAGATACAACGGTCGCTGGAGGAGTTCCTTGAGAACGCGCACGATCGAGCAGCTCGACTTATCGATGAGCAGCACTTGATTCCGAAAGTTGAGGAGGTTTTCTTTGACTTCGATACCACTTGGCGCGAGCTCGCTGAGATAACAACGTGCGATGTTGGGGGGATCGACGATTCCGTGAGCCACGATTCTCATGCGATCCTAAAAACTGAGAGCTTGCTCGATCTCGCTACCCACATGAAGACGGCGGTTGGAACCGGAAGTGCTTTTCAACCGCTCAAAGAGTTTCTAGATAGATGGAGACGAAAGAAGTTCTCTGTCGCCTTTAGCGTAGGCTCGCGATCCCGCGCACAACGCCTCCAGAGCATCCTCCTCGATATCGGCACCGATGCGCCGATTGTGGAAACGACCGCCATGGGATGGCTCACAACTCGACGGCCTCCTGTCGCGATCCTGGTGGGCCATCTGCACGCGGGATTTCGACTCCTCGACGAGAAGGTTATCTTCATCTCTGAGAACGAGATCTTCGGCGAACGCTCATACCGCTCCGGAACCGCCCCACGCATCAGCGCCAAGCGTCTTTTAAGCTCACTTTCGCTCCTCAAAGAGGGAGATCACATCGTGCATTTCGATTACGGAGTGGGTCTCTATCACGGTCTCAAGCACCTCACCGTCGATGGTGTTCTCGGGGATTTCCTGCAGATTGAATACGCTGACAGTCGGCTGTACCTTCCCGCCCACCAAATCGGAAAGATTCAAAAGTTTGTCGCAGCCGAGGGGCAAGCACCTCGCATCGACAAACTCGGCTCTACCCGGTGGGTAAACACTAAACAGAAGATACGTGATTCCATCGTTACCTTGGCCGGTGACCTCATTCGTCTCTACGCCACTCGCACCATCGTAAAGGGATGGCGTTACGAGCCCGAAGGCGCTGAGGATGAGCGTTTTGCGGACACCTTCCCGTACGACGAAACCCCCGACCAACGGAAAGCCATTCAAGAAACGCTCTCAGATCTCTCCAGTGACAAACCGATGGACCGCATGGTGTGTGGCGATGTGGGTTTCGGAAAGACAGAGGTCGCTATTCGCGCCGCGTTTAAGGCGACCCAACACGCTCGGCAGGTCGCCGTGCTCGTGCCCACAACTATTCTCGTGGAACAACACAAGAAGAACTTCTCCGAGCGATTTAAGGGATACCCCATAAAGGTCGCAGCAGTCAGTCGGTTCTACCCACCAGAGGAGAACCAAAAGACCCTCGATGCGCTCGCGCATGGCGAGGTCGATATCATCATCGGCACACACAAACTCTTGCAACCCGATGTGCAGTTCAAAGACCTGGGACTTCTGATCATCGACGAGGAGCACCGCTTCGGGGTCAAACAGAAGGAGAGACTTCGCGCCTACCGCAGCAACGTGGATGTGCTTACCCTTACCGCGACACCGATACCGAGAACGCTTCATATGTCCCTTCTCGGAATCCGGGATATCAGCCTCATCCACACCGCCCCGACCGACCGAAAGGTGGTTCACACCTACATCGCGGAGCGAGATGAGGCCCTGATTCGAGACGCCATTCTTCGTGAGCTTCGACGAGGTGGTCAGGTGTTCTTCCTCCACAACCGTGTCCAGAACATCGCGCTCGCCACCGCCAAGTTAGCTGAGCTCGTTCCTGAGGCGCGCTTCGACTTCGCGCACGGACAGATGAGCGAAACGACCCTTGAGCGGATCATGAAAAGATTTGTCGATCGGGAACTTGACGTCCTCGTGTCGACCACAATTATCGAGTCAGGGCTCGACGTCCCCAACGCAAACACTATCATCATCGACAAGGCGGATCATTTCGGACTCGCGCAGCTGTATCAGCTTCGGGGGCGAGTGGGACGAAGTAGACGACAGGCGTACGCCTACTTCCTCGTGCCACATATGCGATCTCTCACAGGAGAGGCTCACGAGCGTTTAAAGGTTCTTCAATCCCTCGATTCCCTTGGCGTCGGATTCAATTTAGCGATTCGAGACCTTGAGATCCGTGGAGCTGGCAACCTTCTTGGCAAGGAGCAATCAGGAAACGTCCTCTCCGTGGGATTCGATATGTACTGTCGTATCCTTCAAGAGGCGGTCAGCGATCTCAAAGGTGACGAGCCACTCCTTGAGGATATCGTCGATCCGGACGTGCGGATCGTTGGGGTCGACGCGTTTATTCCCGATACCTACGTACCGGACATCGGCGAACGGCTCGTGCTCTATCAAAGGCTCTCGAATATCCGATCCGAGGAGGAGGCGTTCGACCTCCAGCGAGAGATTGAGGATCGGTTCGGCCCGTGTTCCGTCGAGGTCGATAACCTCATGGTCCTCATGCGGTACCGAGGTCTATTGCGCTCTTTTGGGGTGGTCAAGGCGGAGGTTACCCCGGCTAAGGCATCGCTGACCTTTAGCCCATTAGCGCTCCTCCGCGACGGCTACCGCCCCGGACCAAATACTCGCGTCGATGGGCTAAAGGCGCTCGGCTTAGTTCAAAGGAACCCCCACCTCTACCGATTCGGACGCAGCAACACCTTTACGATAGTCTTTGAAAAGGACGCCGAAATCCCCCTTCCAGAGCTCTACCGTCGCACCCAACAGGCCCTCACCTTAATCGCGTTCGCCCAACCCTGACTTGCGAGCATGCAGGTGACCGCATAAGATTGCGCGATATGAAAAACATGGCTGTATGCGCCCTCACCTTCACAACCCTCCTCGCGCTCACCTCGCCGTGCGTAGCCGCCCCAGCTAAAAAGAAGGTTGAGAAGAAGGTAGAGACAACCTCTCAGGAGCTCGTTATCGACGCCATCGTGGGGGCCGTAGATGACAAGCCGATCACCCTGAGCGACCTCAACGCTCGGCTCGCGCCCCGTCGGTTAACCCTAACCGACGCAAAAAAAGACACCGAAGCGAGCCGAGTTCTCGATCAGATCATCCTTGAAAAGCTTCTCGAAGAGGAGGCTAAAGGTAAGCGGGTTACCGTAAGTGACGCCGAGGTAGATGAGTATGTGCGCGAGGTCATGCAGCGAAACGGCCTCACCCAAGACGATTTCCAGGCCGCACTGGCGAAAGAGGGTCGAAGCCTCTCCACTTACAAGCAACAGATTAAGATCGATATCCTCAAAGCAAAGCTCGGTTCATCGATGGCTCGAGGGGGCACAAGCGTTAGCGAATCAGAGCTTGAGGACTACATCGCGAAGCACCCTGAGCTCAAGAACGCCGGAAAGGACATAAAGCTTCACCACCTTGTCATCTCCAAAGAGGGTAGATCTATTGAGGAGGTAAAGGCCCGCCTCATGCAGGTCAGCTCAGCACTTGAGGGAGGGGAGAGCTTTATTGATATCGCGAAGCGATTATCCGACACCGCATCGTCGGGCGAAGGGAGCCTGATCGGCGTCATACCCCTCAAGGACCTTAGCCCCGCTATCGCGGAAGCGGTCGCGCCCCTTCGCGCGGGCCAACACACCCCACCCCTTGAGACTCCTGCGGACATCCAACTCTTTTTTGTTGAGGAACGCCTCGGAAATAATGACGATGATTCTGAAAAGGTCGATGAAGAGAAGCTCAAAGAGGAGGTCCGACAAACCCTCCAGAAACTGAAGACCAAAGAGCGTCTCGATGCCTTCTTCCGGAACGACCTCTATAAGAACCACTCAGTTGATAAGAGACTTTAATTCTTATCCCGAGGGTAGTATAAGTGGCCCCATGAAGATAAATCCTGTCATCTTTCGCGAATACGACATCCGAGGAACCGTTGATACCGAGCTGAGCGCCGAGTTCGCTCGGGTTCTTGGCCGCGCGTATGCAACGCTGGCTATCGAGAACAACATGAACCGGATCGGCATCGGGTACGATTGCCGACTCAGCTCTCCGAGCTACGCCCAAGCGCTCGCAGAGGGAATGGCCGACGAAGGGCTCGACGTCGTGATGTCTGGCATGGGCCCTACTCCGCAACTCTACTTCTCGGTATTTTCCCAGGACCTCGGTGGCGGGATTCAGGTAACGGGAAGTCACAATCCGCCCAGTATGAACGGATTCAAGATCCTCCTTGGTAAAAAGACCCTCTCCGGGGCTCAGATCCAAGACCTAAAAATCCGATGCGAGAAGGTGCTCACCAAGCAACCTGCGGCGAAGCGCGGCACGATCTCAACCGTCGACATTCGACCTTCGTACATCAACTACCTGATAGAAAACTCCAAGCCCCATATGGGATCTCGCAAACTGAAGGTTGTTGTCGACGCCGGAAACGGTGTGGGCGGCATGATCGGCCCTGAGGTTCTTCGTGGACTCGGCGTTGAGGTGATCGAGCTCTTCTGCGATCCAGATGGACGATTCCCGAACCACCATCCAGATCCAACAGAGCTCAAAAACATCAGGGATCTCATCCAAGCCGTTAAGGCCCACAAGGCTGACTTCGGAATCGGATGGGATGGGGATGCTGACCGTATTGGCGTTGTCGACGAGAAGGGCGAGGTCGTATTCGGCGATATGCTCCTCCTTATCTACGGACGAGCGATCCTTCAAGAGAAGCCAGGAGCTACCATCATCGGCGATGTGAAGTGCTCCAACACCCTCTTCTCAGACCTCAAATCTAGGGGCGCTAACGCTATCATGTGGAAGACCGGCCACTCACTCATCAAGGGCAAGCTCCTTGAGACTCACGGCGACCTCGCCGGCGAGATGAGTGGTCATATATTCTTCAAGCACCGATTCTTCGGATTCGATGACGCGCTGTACGCCTCAGACAGATTGGTTGAGATCATGAGCCACCAGAAGGGAGCCCTCTCCTCTCTCCTCGCCGATCTCACACCCATGGTATCGACCCCCGAGATGCGCGTGGATTGCCCAGAGGAGATCAAATTCAAGATCGCTCACGAGGCCCAATCTGCCTTTAAGGAGTTCCAAGTCGACACCATCGACGGCGTTCGTGTGACCTTCGAACATGGATGGGGACTCGTGCGGGCGTCAAATACGCAACCGGTTCTCGTCATGCGTTTTGAGGCGACAACACCCGAACTCCTCGAAAATTACAAGGCTACCGTGATCGACCGAATCGAGGCTATTAAGACCCGACTTTCAAAAGCCGCGTAGACCGCCAGCCTTGCCCAGCGAGGCTATCGGATCGTACTATCCACTCGGTGATGCCGATACGCGTGTTCTCAGCACAACGATTTTACGCTCTCTCTACAGGCTCTCCGATCGATCAATCTCGGGCAGCGATCTCGGTCGATATCGAAATCCCCGAGCGGGGAGTGCATATCGTGGCGCCAGATCCGGCAGGAGAGACGGAGCTGGCCTGGATACACGGCGTTGCCGCTCGAGCCGAGCAACGGGAGCGGTTCATCGAGACCATTTGGGCGGGCCGAATACCCACCCCCCTCCACACCCCCGACACGAGCGTCCCCTCTCCTCGGGTACGGTATCACTCACTAGACACCCTTCACGCGCGCCAGCAAACGATAGTTTCTCTTCTCGGCCACCGAGAAACGCTCGTAGCGGCCGCGATGAAGAGCCGCTGGGCGAGCTGTCCGAGCTGTGCTCGACCACTTCATCTCCTTCATACCGCCACGGAACTCTGCGACCATCTTCTCACTACGCTTAGGGGGGAGAACCTCAAGATCGAGCTTGTGGGAGGTGAGGAGGAGGTCGTTCCATGGGCGATAACGAAGGGGTTTACTCCAAGCGCACCGCATGGGGTACGGGTCTCCGTCCGACTCGACTCCCTTACCTGTGAGCCTGAAGCTCTCCGTAAGGTCGAGCCAATTCTAGCATCCACCAAGATACTGCCGCGCGCCTGGCTCGCTATCACCAACGAGCGCATCCGCGAGGAGTACGGCTGGAACGGAAGATGCGCTGACTGCGACATAACCCTCGCTCCATTCAATTCGGTCGTGGCGCGTGACCTCATCGAACGCCCCACGGGACAACGGTCATCTCATGAAGGACGCCGGATCCTTCATGGAATTCCACTCATAGAGCTTCTCTCACAGCCATTCGAACAACTCCTTGAGGGACCGATGGCGGGCGAGCTCTTTAGCGATCTCCAACAAGAGATCGTGCGCGGCCTCGCCCTCAAGAACCTCACCCTCCACACGACCACGAAAGAGCTCGCCCCTCACGCGCTAGCTTCCGTTGCGCTCCTCGATCTCGCCCGCGATGTCGGAGACCACCGAGCGCTTCGGCTCTTCACGGCCCCAAAGTCTCTCTTCTCGGCTGTGCATCGTGAGGCTATCGAAGGTGTAGCTGAGAAACTCGGTAAGAACGCGGGCTTCGTGTGGATAACAAACGAACCGCCCACCGTTGACCTCTCCGTTGCGAGAGAGGAGAGCGAGAACGCCGGTCGACTGGTGGCGCGCTGCGAGATTACCACGGATACAACGAGCACCATTGAGGCGCGTCGTGGAGAATGGAGAGAACTCTCGGTTCCCCCGTCCCTCAAGGACCTTCGGCTGGCTGCCCACCTGTTCCACCATCTCTCGGGCACGCCATCTAACCTTATAACATCGGTGGTAACGTCACCGTTCACTCCGCATCTGATACCGATCTTTCCAGCGGAGTCGAGCGACACTCGACTCCTCGCGCATTCCCTCGGGGTCATTGAGCCACTCTCCAAGATGTTCGCCTCCTCCCATCACGCGAAGATGCTCGGTCTTACCGCTCGCGATCTAATCCTCGGACAGCTCCGGCAACCTTCGACGGTGTGTAGCTCATGTAAAGGCCGTGGCGTTCTGATCAAGGACGAGCCCCTCTCAGGAGCGGACACACCATGCCACATATGTTGGGGGACTCGCTTCCGCTCACCGATCCGTGAGATCACCTTTAGGGGAAGGACGTTATGGGAGATATTGAATTCCCCTCTCTGCGCTTCAGTAGATACCTTGCGGGCCCTTCCGAAGATGAATGAGGTGGTCGAACTCGGCTCGCTCCTCGGTTTTTCCGATATTCCCCTCGGGATGCCGATCGCTCTTCTAGCTACTCACCAGCGCAGACTGATCGCCATCGCACACGCGATGCTGTCAGGCACGACGGCCCGCCCCTCCCTCATTATCATCGAAGAGCCGGGCGCTGGCTTCACCGAGCCCCAACGGCGGGGACTTGAGGCGGCCGTGGATCGTCCGACTTTCAAGGAACGGGTGATCTGGATTGGTGTACGAGGCTAGCAGCGGATCGAGGAGGTACCTGAAATTTCGGGCCCATCCTCGTTAATGCAACGACACGATGTCAGCGCCGATACCTACTATGCGTGTAAGCGCCCATAACTAGGCACCCCCCTGAGCCGTGTCGCCCTGCTCCTGAGAGATCGATTGGATTTGTTTTCGCGCAGCCTCCCAGGCGAGGGGAGTCAAGGCAGAAGCGGGCTTGCTGCCCAAGGAGCCGAGCTCTTCGACATCAACACGCCGAGATCGTGATTCCGAGAATGCCGACTCCAGACGGTCAGAACCTCTTGAATTGGGTATCGGCGTTCTCGCGACAGGTTGGAGTAATCGACGAAGGTACAACGCTCATCGGGCACAGTTTAGTCGCCACCTTCCTGTTACGTGCTCTGGAGCGTCAAAAGGCTCCTGTAGCCCAATCGGTCTTTGTGGCAGGGCTTCTCGATAAAATCGGGATTGCCGAATACGATCAACTTAATTGGAGTTTCATCGAAACTTCTTACGATTGGGTCACGATAGGTAGGAATGCAGGAAGAGTGGTGTGCCTCTCTGGCGAGGGAGACCCGTATGTTCCTGCTCTGCAAGGGGAGCAGCTGGCCGCCAACCTTGGCGTCAAGAGCCGCATAATTCCGCGTGGCGGGCACTTAAATGCTGAATTTGGCTACACTTCCTTTCCAGAGCTGTTGAACTTGCTCAACCTGGCAGGGGCGTGAAGCACTCATCAAGGGCGTTGAATCATGTATATGTCTATAATATACTAGTAGTATGGACTCAAAGAAATTGCTGGGTGTCACCGGGTTTCAATGGGACCAAGGGAACCTTGAGAAGAACTGGCTGAAGCACGGTGTTTCGCCGCTTGAGTGCGAGCAGGTGTTTTTCAATCAACCACTCGTGGTCGCACCCGACCCGAAGCACTCTCAGGATGAGGATAGGTTCTTTGCTTTGGGTCGAACGGATGCTGACCGTTACCTATTCGTCGTCTTTACGGTTCGGCGGAGGAAGTTGCGAGTCATATCGGCGCGAGACATGAGTAGGAAGGAGCGAATAATGTATGGCGCGTAAGTCGATACCCACCTTTACATCGGAAGCCGACGAGCAGGAGTTTTGGCAGAAGCACGACTCCGCCGATTACATAGATTGGTCAAAGGGCAAGATTGGTGTATTTCCGGAGCTCAAGCCCTCGACGAAAACAATCTCCCTGCGGTTACCGGAGTCCCTTTTGGCTGCGATAAAAACCCTAGCCAACAAAAAAGATGTCCCGTATCAATCTCTGATGAAGGTCTTTCTCTCGGAGAAATTGCAGGATGAGCTGAATAGCTCGGATAACAAAAGTATCCAGCGCACCGCACGGCGCGGGCGCTGATAGCAACGTTATCCTGAGAAACTTATGGAATTACCGAAATTCAAGTACCATCCGGATCCTATCTCAACTGGTGCAATCGAACGCAGTGATGTGACATGCCAGGGCTGCGGGGAAGCTCATGGTTACCTTTATTCGTCGTCTATCTATTCACAGCAGGAAGTTAGCGATGTCTGTCCCTGGTGCATCCATGACGGGAGCGCCCATAAAAGGTTTGTAACTACTCAGCACTTTGTGCCGAGTAGTTACGATCGAGTGAGCAATCAACCTAGCTTAGTAAGTTTTTTGAGAACAGCAGGGAGTTCCCCTTCGAATAGTAGTAGGAGGGCCTCGGAGGGAGGAATGCCGTTTTTCTGGCAAGTGGAGAGATAGCTACGTATGCGGCAGAAGATCTCCGCCCCCTCAAAGGAGCGGAAACAT
>JBDLRS010000013.1:0-3129 GCA_039799965.1 Pseudomonadota bacterium | reverse complement strand
TCACGACGGAACCATTTTTCACCACCCTGCCAGGGGTTAATCTACCCCACTGAAAGGCATCGGGAAATAGGCGTGGTTTCCCCACCCTGAAGGGCCCTTACGAGATAGAGCGATACTTAATCCGTAGTGAGTTCCCCACGATGATGAGGTCTGAGAAGGTCATTAAGAGAGCCCCCGCGAGCGGAGATATAAAGCCGCTCGCCGCGAGTGGAACCGTCGCTACGTTGTACACGAGCGCCCAGAAGAGGTTCTGTTTTATCGTTCGTACCGTAAGGCGAGAGAGTCGGATCGCGGAGGGAAGCGCTCCGATAGTGCCTCCCGTTAAGAGCACCTGCGCTGACTGCATCGCGATATCGGAACCTGAGCTCAAGGATACGCCCACCGCGGCCTCAGCGAGGGTTGGCGCGTCGTTGATGCCATCGCCTACATAGGCGACCGGCTGTTTATCTTGAAGCGCTCGAAGAAGTCGGAGCTTCTGGTCCGGTAACTGTTGCGCGTGAACGTTGTGAATACCGATAGCGGCAGCTACCTCCCGACATCTCTCCGTTGTGTCGCCGCTGATCAGCGAGATACCGCACGCGAGAGCGTCGAGCTGCTTGATAACTGAGGCTGATTCAGGGCGAAGCTCGTCCTGAAGTTGGAGGGAGGCGATAACGACCCCGTTTCTAACGAGCATGATATCGTCAAATAACTGAACGTTCAGTTGTGTCGCGAGATTTCTGCCGCCGCACTGATACAGTTCTCCGTGCTCTCCCTTGGCCGAGAGTCCAACTCCTTTGGTCTCGACGATATCGGAGAGATGAATAGAGTTAAGTTCGGTTGATTGGAGATCTCTCACGATGGCTTGCGCGATGGGATGTGAGGAGGCGCGCTGCAGAGATACCAAGATCGAGCGAGCGGAGCGTTGCTCCTCCTCGTTGTGAGTGCGGAACTTTTTCACGCTCAAGGTGCCTTTCGTCAGGGTGCCAGTCTTATCGAACGCGACGTGAGAGATCTGTCCTAGTCGCTCAAGGGTGTCCCCGCCCCGAATGAGGATTCCAGAACGGGCGGCGCGTCCGATCGCGACCATAATCGCGCTCGGGGTCGCAAGTCCCATCGCGCATGGGCACGCGACCACAACGATTGCGAGAGCTCGTACTATCGCTTGCGCCATCGTGACATCGAACACGAGGGTGCTCACCACAAAGGTCAGGACAGAGATAGCGAGCACTGAAGGGACAAAGACCGCGCTCACCGCGTCGCCGATTCGTTGAATAGATGGCTTTCGTTGTTGCGCGTCACGAACGAGCCGAATAATGCCAGCAAGTGTCGTGTCATCTCCAACCGCCGTTGTTTGAACGACCACGGATCCTTCAACAAGTACGGTGCCACCGATGACCTTCTCTCCCTGCTTGTGATCGACCGGTAGGGATTCGCCTGTGAGCATCGACTCATCGAAGCTCCCAGTTCCACGTACGATTACACCGTCAGTTGGGCTTCTATCGCCGGTGTTAATCTGGATCAGGTCTCCGACCTTAAGTTCCGAGAGTGGAATGGTCTCCAGAAGATCGAGCCCAGACTCCTGAGTTGTGAGTCGTCGTACCTCTTGGGGCTGAAGTTGAGAGAGCTCTTGAATCGCTGATGTCGTCTTCTTAACGGCGAGCTCCTCAAGGAGGTGTCCGATTAAAACGAACGTGACGATAGATCCAACGGCCTCAAAGAAGAGGAGGTCGTGAGAGAGCCCAAAAACAAGGGTCACCATGCTTGCGACGTATGCGGCGAGGATTCCCGCCGTGATGAGCACATCCATGTTCGCCACCCTTGCTTTAAGAGAGCGAAGCCCACTGCTACCAAAGTGAAAGAGTCCGATGATGAATACTGGGGTTGCAAGGATCGCTTGTAGGACGGGATCGTGAAGCGCGTGGATTGAGAGAAACATTCCGGCCAGCATCGGTGCGGTAAGAACCGCGCTGATGATGGTCATAATGTAGAGCGAGGTGTCCCGTCCATGGTGGTCATGTCCCTCGCCGTTCTCCTCAACGGAGTAGCCGAGCTTTTGGATACTGTGGATGATGTCAGGGAGCTTAGCGGGGTCTTGAAGGGAGAAACTGGTGCGACCGCTCGCGAAGTCAACTGAAGGTTTGTCTACCCCGACCCGAACGAGGTGCCTCTCGATCGAGAGTGCGCAGTTGGTACAGTGTAATCCCGATACGTGAAGTGTAACCTCTTGAGCGGGGCGTCGTGGGTCGAAATGGCCGTCAGTCATGCCGGGCATGGTAGCATGAAACGAGGGCGTGCAACCACTCAGACAACGGCAAACTCTGGATCAGCGAGGTTGGGACAGAGGCTAGTTACTAAATCCCCCCGAGGCCCACAAACCGCGCTCCTCTTTTTGACTCTTAGCGAGCGCCTTTTTGAGCCTATCAACGTACTTAATGTTCGGTGGGATGGTAAGGAGTTGCGCGTATCCGCGAAGGATCATCTCCTCATTGACCATCGTGTTGTCCGAGCGATAGACGTACCCCAGCAGTCGTCCGTACTTATCCCGTTTTTGAACATCGTACTCTATTCGTAACTCAGCTCCCTTTGGGAGGAGCCCTTTGAGGGTGTCCTTCGCCCGACGCCCGAACTCCATGATTGTCTTAATGTCACGGTGACTCCGTTCAGCCTGGAGTGCCGCACGCGCATTCTTGCGAGATTCCGGTGTGTCGATGCCGATCAGACGAACCTTTTCGACTCCCCGATCAATCCGGACCGCGATCGTATCTCCGTCAACCACGTACGCGACAAGGGGCTTCTTTGTTGGGAGAAGGGGGATGAATTCAGCGGACGCGGAGGAGGCTGCGGTGAGTAGGGCGACGAGGAGCGTGGTCAGAATCTGATTCATAGTGGGCCGAGCGTAGCATTGGAACTTGGTTTGGCGAAGGGGGTGTTCAATTGAGTGCCACATGAGCCCTCTAGCAGGGTGGTGAAAAATGATCTCCTGTTGCGCATTTCGATAGTTTGACTGCAACTTCGTTGGAGCCGCCGAAAAAATCCTCAACGTATCTCAGTGGATACGCCTTCGGGTTTTTCGTCGTCTCCGCCTGGTTTCATCAAAACTCTCAAAATGCTCACGACGGAACCATTTTTCACTACCCTGCTAGTAAA
>JBDLRS010000012.1:0-4996 GCA_039799965.1 Pseudomonadota bacterium | reverse complement strand
ACACCCCGACACATACGCCTACGCTCGGTCCAACCAACACACCAACAACAACTCCCACTCAAACTCCGACTGAGACACCGACGCCACCTTCGTCTCCATCGGATGTCACCTTTCAGCTCTCAATCGACGATACCCCACTTGCTGGAGCACCGGTCGCTATTAACAGCGACTCTCTCCTCACTGACGAACGGGGCGAGATAGTCGCCCCACTTCTTCCAGATATGCAGTACAACGTATCGTCAGGATTAGCCGCTATCCGCTTCGAGCCCCTATCCTCGCCCGGCAAAAACTTCATCGAAGCACAGCCAGTAAAGCTAAAAGCTACTAGGTTACTACTCCCTCATGATGAGCCCTGCAGAATTATTGTCGACAATGAGTCCAAAATTTACTTCTCTGTCGACAACATCTCCGACAAAGTCCTCTCAATCGACCCTCAGTTCCAGGGACTAAACACGGTCTATTCAATACGAGACCGAATAACCCCCCCTATCCACTTCCCACCCGGAGTCAGCGGCTTCACCGCACCACAAGATTACTTTATACACGACGCCACCTTTGTCGGTATTTGGACACTCCTCGGCCTTGAAATTCCTCTAAACGCAACTCCACCAGTATGTCGTAATCCAATACCGCCTGGGTGCTCGCCGATCCTGGAACCTTCCCTCTCAGACCTCCAAACCTATGCAAAAAAATCGATTCTCGAACTCGTTAAGATCGCCAACAAATCCGCAAAAGAAGCTCGTTGGAAGGGAAGTAGCGGGAATTATGCAAGAAAATTACTAAAAAATAGCGCCCAAGCCCTCGCCATTATGCGCTACCTACTTAAAGAGGCGAAAACCGATAACTACTCCTGCGAAATCTTGCCCAGCTCCTGTATCGTCATTAAGACGCCAAAAAAATCACTCATGCAGTCCTTCAGACTTCTCGGAAAACCAGCTCCTCCAAGAGAACTCTACAAATTAAAACAGCTCTTTCGGAAGCAAGCCTTCACCTTCAAAAAACTCGTCAATAAACTTCCAAACCATTTCGTCCATTCGTGCAAATAAGAGGAGGTGCACGCGACCCTGCTGCAAACGGTAGATTAGCAAGTGCCGCGAGGAGGAGCAGATGAGTAGAGCAAGAGAGGCACTTTCATTCTACCGCGCTCTCTACAACATAGAGGCAGACTGTAAGTAACGCGGACTCTATTCTTTTGAGATAGCAGCAGAAATCGTTTCGATGGATCACCTCTTCAATAGGTCCTCTTGGATCGTCTTAATCGTATCACGTAGCTTGGCGGCATTCTCATACTCTCGCCGAGCCGCGGCCTCAAACATCTGCTTTTTGAGTGACTCAAGGAGCCTCTGCTGCTCCTTAGGATCCTCCGGAACAATGATGCCGTACTTGGGAGCTTCCTCCCCTACCGCACCCTCAGCCGCTGCGTCACCGAGCGCTATCTGTTCAGATCTGACCGCGGTTCGTGGAACGACACCGTGCTCCTTATTGAATTCCGCCTGAATTTTCCGTCGACGGTCGGTCTCCGCTATCGCGTCCTTCATCGACTTAGTCATCTGATCGGCGTACAAAATGACACGTCCGTTCACGTTTCGAGCAGCTCGACCCATAATCTGAATGAGCGAACGAGTTGATCGCAAGAAGCCCTCTTTATCAGCGTCGAGGATCGCAACGAGGCTTACCTCAACGAGATCGAGCCCCTCCCGAAGAAGGTTAATACCGATAAGGACATCGAAGTCACCACGACGAAGCCCACGTAAGATCTCCACACGCTCAATCGTCGTAATATCGGAGTGGAGATACCGAGCGCGAATACCAACCTCTCGGAGATACGCGGAAAGATCCTCCGACATCTTCTTCGTTAAGGTAATCGCGAGAACACGCTCCCCCTTAGCTACCGTTGCCTGAATTTCATTGATGAGATCATCGACCTGATGTGTGGCCGGCTTAATAGTTACCTCCGGATCCAGGAGTCCGGTCGGTCGATTGACCTGCTCGATAACGATACCTTCACTCTTCTCAAGCTCAAAATCAGCGGGAGTCGCGGATACGAAGACGGTTTGGCCTACCCGCTGCCAAAACTCGTCGAGATTAAGGGGACGATTATCGAGTGCCGAGGGTAAGCGGAAGCCGAAATTCACTAGGGTCGACTTCCGAGCACGGTCACCACGATACATTCCCCCGATCTGCGAGACCGTCACGTGGCTCTCATCGACGATCAGAAGGAAATCATCGGGGAAGTAATCCAAGAGAGTCGTTGGGGGCTCGCCCGCCTGTCGGCCCGCAAGATGTCGACTGTAGTTCTCAACACCGGGACAGAATCCTATCTCATCAAGGAGCTCAAGATCATAAAGGGTTCGCTGCTCAAGCCGTTGCGATTCGAGCGCCTTTCCTTCAACCACCAATTCCCGACATCGCTCTTTCAGCTCTTGGCGAATGGTAACGATAGCTTTATCGACCGCCTCTCGATCAGTCACGAAGTGGCTCACCGGATATACCGTACAGGATTCTATCTTCCGAATGGTCCCACCTGTGAGCGGATCGATCTCTCGAATTTCCTCGATCTCATCGCCGAAAAAGAGGATCCGAATCGCTGAGGCGTCCTGGTCAGATGGAAAGATATCGATATTCTCTCCTCGTACCCGAAAGGTGCTACGACTGAAATCGATATCGGTGCGCTTGTATTGCATATACACGAGCTGCCGAATTATCTTCTCGCGCTCAGCTTTATCCCCCTTCTCAAGGTAGAGCATGAGCTTAAAGTAATCCTCAGGAGCCCCGAGTCCGTAGATGCAGCTTACGCTCGCGATGATCACGGAATCACGCGCCTCCAGGAGTGCTTTTGTCGCGGCATGACGCATCTTGTCGATCTCATCATTTACCGCCGAGTCTTTCTCAATGTAGGTATCGGTTGAGGGAACGTACGCCTCAGGTTGGTAGTAATCGTAGTAACTGACAAAGTACCGAACCTTATTCTCCGGAAAGAACTCTTTGAATTCTGCATAGAGTTGCGCCGCCAAGGTTTTATTCGGCGCGATGATGAGTGCGGGGCGATTGATCTTGCTGATCACGTTCGCCATCGTGAAGGTCTTTCCCGATCCCGTCACACCGAGAAGGGTCTGAAACCTCACTCCCTTCTGGACGTTCTCCGTTAATTGGGCGATGGCTTGCGGCTGATCTCCCGCGGGCGCGAATTTAGTAGAGAGCCTGAATGGCTCTGAGACTGGTTGAGCCGTCTTGGGTCGCCGATTCACTGAGCGACTCGATTCTTCGCCGCGCTGATCACTTCCTTCGCGAGCTCGACCGCAACCTCTTCGGTGAATCGGTTACGACGAGACGCTTCGTCGAGCACCTTTGAGGTCGTAGCGTAGATATCGTTAACCTTGGATGAGATCCATTCGGTGTTTTGTCCGCGTGCCGCGACCTCCGCGCACACACAGATCACACCTCCGGAGTTGATCACAAAGTCAGGGCAATAAAGTATACCCCGTTTGGTGATCGAGGAATACACAGAAGGGTCCGATAGCTGATTGTTCGCTGCTCCGGCGATGATCTTGCACGACAATCGTGGAAGCGTTGTCCCATTTACCGTTTGTCCTACGGCGCACGGAGCGAATATGTCGCAAGGTACGTCGTAGATAGCCTCTGTTGAGACAACATTGGCGCCATATGTTACGGACGCTTCCTGGAGGTTGAGCTCGCTCGTATCTGCGACGGTTACCTCCGCACCCGCCTGCGCAAGGAGGGCCAAGAGATACATCCCGACGTGCCCCACACCTTGAATAGCGACTCGTTTTCCTTTCAGGGAACGGCCCTCTTTGAACACGCGTTCTACGGCGGCTTGCATCGAGAGGAATACCCCCTGCGCGGTCCACGGGGAGGGGTCGCCGGCACCTCCGAGTTTCGGATCGGTTCCAACCACGTGGTTGGTGACCGACTTCATCACCATCATATCGGCGACTGAAGTACCCATATCCTCTGCTGTGATGTAGCGGCCCATGAGGTAGTTCAAACACTCACCAAATTTTTTGAATAACGCTTCACGCCCCTCTTTCATCGCTGGATCCGCGATGATGCATGCCTTACCACCACCAAGTGGAAGCCCAGCGAGCGCGCTCTTGTACGTCATTCCCTCAGAGAGGCGCATGACATCTTCAACTGCCGCGGCCTCATCCGGATAGAGGCGCATACGACAACCACCTAGTCCTGGACCTAGTAAGGTATTATGAATGGCAACGATGGCCTTGAGCCCAACTTCTGGGTAGTTAAAGAAGACCACCTGCTCGTGGCCGCGCGCTTCAAATTCGGCGAGAATGGTTCCTGCCATAGAACTTTACCAATCGTGCTCTCCACCTCATATGAGGTGGTTAATTGTTGTTGCTTTGTGGGTCGATAGGCGCAGCGTCCTTATCGAGAGGAAGCCCCCCGTAAGGCCTTGGCCGACGGTCACATCCGCTGGTGCTGACGATGACACACGTCATCACCAAAAGAGCGAAACAAAAAGTGCGAGAAAGTTTCATAGAATCCTTCGACCTAACCAAAAAGTAGTGACTGCGCTCCGGAGATCTCGTGAGAGCAGCCCCAAGCAGCGCACCACGAACCGTCGCTCCCTTACATGTATCCCACCTCACCAGGCTGGGGAACACATTAAGGAATGCCCTGGAGAGGACTTGAACCTCCACACCCTTGCGGACACATGACCCTGAATCATGCCTGTCTACCAATTCCAGCACCAGGGCTAACTAGTGACTACGTTGCTCGTTTTAGCATACCAACAGAGGAATGGGAACTAGAGAGGTGACGCTAACATACTAAAGTAATTAGGTAGTTTGACCCCTGGCAGGTGGGTGAAAATGGTTCCGTCGTGAGCATTTTGAGAGTTTTGACGAAACGAGGCGGAGACGACGAAAAAACCGGAGGCGTATCCACTGAGATACGTTGAGGATTTTTTCGGCGGCTTCCAACGAAGTTGCAGTCAAACTATCGAAATGCGCAACAGGAA